>NZ_PDJU01000007.1 GCF_004116455.1 Arcobacter sp. F155 | reverse complement strand
ACAGAGCATACTTATAAAGTATGTTTGATACTCATATTGCTGGTGGTTTTAGCGAAGTGGTAATACCCAGCTCCATTCCGAACCTGGAAGTCAAGCACTTCTGCGCTGATAATACTGCAGGGCCCCCTTGTGGAAACGTAGGTCGCTGCCAGCTCTTGAGTATTGTTTCTCAAAAAGATTTTATCTTTTTAAGGCACAGTTTTTTACAGAAGCTTCATTCTATTCAACATTGTGGTTGAACTGAGTGAAGCTTTTTTTTTAGCCCATACTTTTGGGGCTTCGCTTCTTTATTGATTTATTATTTAACATATTCTATTATTTTTTTACCGCATACTTTTTTTCGTTCATTTATTTTAAATAAGCTTGTATTTTTTTCATCTTTTATATAAATATTAAACTTCATATTTTTCATAGTAAAGAATCTACAATTATTGTTTTCATATATGAATATCATTTTTCCATTGCATTTTTTAATAAACTCTTCTTTCGTATTAAACTTTGTTAATCCAATCACTTTTTCAATATTGGTTTTAGCAATACAGTAATCATTAGTATTTGCTATTAATACATTAGGTAGTAGTATCAGTATAAGAATAAACTTTATTAGCATAACTGCACTTTATTTGGATTTATATAGGTATTATACGAAGATTTAATTGAAGAGTTATTAGGATAGAGATACTAGAGAGATATTTCTCTCTAGTATTGTATTAATCTTTTTTTTCTAAGATTTTAATTGAGTTTATTTTGTCACCTTGTCTAATTGAATCAAGAACTTCAAAACTATCTTCATCACCTTCTTCGATTTCACCAAAAACTGTGTGTTGATTATCTAGGTGAGGCTGAGATTCAAAACAAATAAAGAATTGACTACCACCAGTATTTGGACCAGCGTGAGCCATAGATAAGCTACCTTTATTATGTACTTGCTTTTCAGCATCTGTTTCACATTCTATTGCCCAATCAGGACCACCCATTCCAGAACCTTCTGGACATCCACCTTGTGCCATGAAACCTGGAATAACTCTGTGGAAGTTTAAATCATCATAGAATCCATCATTTGCTAATGTTGCAAAGTTAGAAACAGTATTCGGAGTTTCATTATTAAAAAGTTTAATAAAGATGGTTCCTTTTTCAGTATCTATTTTTGCATATTGAAATTTTGCTAACTCTTCAGCTGAGTAATTATATTCTTTTAGTTCTTTTCTACCAAGACCAAACATATTTATCCTTTTATTAATTTAATTTTTTGAAATTATATCTTTTTTTGGTGTAAGATAGTTTAACTTTACTAAGTTATTTATTGTTTCTTTGAAAACAGGTACAGCTGACCATGCTGCATAATGATAGTACCAGTATTTACCCCTTGAAATTGGGTCTACTACTGTTACACCTATTGTATATGAACTTTCTCCATCATTAACAAAACCAAAGAATGAAGAAATATATTTTCTAACATACTTTCCACCTTCTGCTACTTGAGCAGTTCCAGTCTTTCCACCGATTTCTAATCCATCAATTTGTGCTGCTCTACCAGTTCCTTTTTGAACTGTTTTAATTAGAAGTCTTTTTATTTCATCAGCAGTTGATTTTTTAATAATTCTTTCACCCTCTAATACATCTTTCTTAAACTTTTCATTATCTAGTTCTATATGTGAAACAATTCTTGGAGTAACAGTTTTCCCTCCATTATTAAAAACTGAGTAAGCTTTCATAATTTGCATAAATGTTGATGTCATACCTTGTCCATAAGATACTGTTGCTTTAAATACATTATCTTCTTTTTCTTTATCATTTGCAGCAAATTGCCAAACTTTTGGCATAACACCTTTCTTTTCATATGGTAAATCAATACCTGTTTTTCTTGTAAAACCAAACCTTTTCATTCCTTCAAAAAACTCTGGACCAGTAAGTCTTTGTGCAAGTTGTAAGGTTCCAATATTTGAAGAGAAAATAAAGATATCATCAAGTGTTAAATAGTGTTTTTTAAATCTATGGTCATCTTTAATAAAAAATCTATCTAATTTATATCTAGCTTTTGGATATTCTCCTTTTTTATTTGGTTTTCCTTTTGTATTGTATGCAAAGAAAAGTTCATTGTCTTTTACTCTTCCTTTGTCCATTACTAATGCAATCGAAACTGGTTTTATAACTGAACCTGGTTCGTATTGATATTCTATGGCATTAACATTTAGTGATGGAATATCTTTTTGGTAAATTCTTTCAGGGTTAAATCTATTTGATGAAGCTAGTGAAAGAATTTTTCCTGTTTTACTATCCATAATTGAAACAATGATCTCTTCTGCACCTAATTTCTCTTTATATCTATCTAATATTGATTCATTGTTTTTTTGTAGTTTAAGTGGAATATTTAAAACTAAATTTGCTCCATCAATTCTTTTTTTGATAGTTGAGTCTTTGTTAAATGAAATATATGATAATACATCTCTATTTCCACTAAGTACTCCATCTTTACTACTATTTAAAAGGTCATTAAACTTTTTTTCTAAACCTTTAATTCCTTTTACTTTTGTTTTTCCATTTTCAGATTCATATTTTCTAATATAACCTACAACAGGAGTTAAAGTATCTTCATATGAGTAAACTCTTTTTTCGCCACTTTCTACAATACTTAGTCCTCTAAGGATTCTTCCTCCATCTACTTTTCTTGCTTTAAAAACTCCTAGTTTTCTAAGCTTAAAACCTAATTCTTTTAAATTTTTTGCAGTTCTTGAGTCAATATTATATGAAAGTACTAAGTATCCAGGTTTGAGAAAAGACTCATTAATCTTTTCTTCTATCTTTTCATAGGGAATATTACTATAAATAGAAAATAGCTTTATAAATAGTTCTTTTTTATTTTTATCTAAATATCTAGAGTCAATTGAAGCTTTGTAAATTTTTTTAGAGCTAGTGATTTTAAAGTTATCAGCACTGATTATTTCACCTCTAACTGAAAGCTCTTTTTTTGAACTTTCTAAACTAGGTAAATCTCTTTCATTGTTAACTGTAAAGTATACAGATGTAATTAGAATAATAATTAAAAAAAGTATGAAAAAAAACAGAATTACAATTTTCTTAATTTTGTTATCATTATCGTTAAGTTTTGAAGACATATTTATCCATAATATAATATAATAGCGAATGCATTCTAACAAAAATCAAATTAAAAATAATAGAGTTTATCAAGCTGATTATGTACTATTTCTACTTGTATCTTCACTTATTATAATAAGTATTATATTCTCTTACTCCCTAAGTGTCTATACAGTGCAGTATTATGAGTATAATCAATTTCACTTTTTCTTAAGACAGCTATTTGTTGGAATTGTTTCAATTCTTTTGATGTGGGGGTTTTCATTAATAGATCCCGATAAAGTTGTCAATAGATTAGGAATGTTTTTATTTATTTTATTTTTTATACTTATGGCAGTAATGCCATTTCTTCCTTCTTCTTTAGTAACTGCTTCAGGTGGAGCTAATAGATGGATTAGGTTACCTGGATTTTCATTGTCCCCTGTAGAGTTTTTTAAAATAGGTTTTATCTATTTTCTTTCATGGTCATTTCATAGAAGATTAATTGAGATACCCAAAAAAATCACACTAAAAGAAGAGTTTATTTTACTTTTACCTTATTTTTTTAGTTTTATTATTATTGTATTTATAATTGCTTTTTTACAAAAGGATTTAGGACAAGTTGTTTTACTAGGTGGAATTTTATTTATTCTTTTAATATTTGCAAATAGATCTTACAAAGTTTTTGTTACTTTAGGTTTAGTAGGAGTTTTAGCTCTTGTTGGATTAATTTTAGCAGCACCACATAGAATTCAAAGAATTTTTTCTTGGTGGGCAATGGTACAAGATGGAATTCTAATGGTTTTACCATCGTGGGCAGATAAGTATTTAAGAATTGAAGACTTACCTGAACCATATCAAGTTTCACACTCACTAAATGCAATGAATAATGGTGGGTTTTTTGGACAAGGTTTAGGCTTAGGTGATATAAAACTTGGGTTTTTATCCGAAGTGCATACAGACTTTGTTTTAGCAGGAATGACAGAAGAGATAGGGTTTATTGGTTTAGTACTTATTAGTATAATTATGTTTTTAATTGTTCTTAGAATTTTTAAAATAAGTGGAAGAGTTGAAAATAAGATTTATCACCTGTTTACTATTGGTATAGCTTTAATGATTATAATTGCATTCTTAATTAATTCATATGGAATCTCAGGAATGATTCCTATTAAAGGTATTGCAGTTCCACTTTTATCTTATGGTGGTTCTTCAATGCTATCTATGGCAATAGCAATAGGTATGGTATTGTCTATAAGTAAATCAGTTGATATGAGAAAAAAGGTTAAATAATGAAGAAAACTGTTGTAGTTACTGGTGGAGGAACTGGTGGACATTTAAAAGTTGCCGATGCTTTTATTGAAGAGTTTCATAAAAGAGGATATAAAGTTATATTTATAGGTTCTGCAAATGGACAAGACCCTAGTTGGTTTGAAGATGATAAAAGATTAAAAAAAGCAATATTTTTAGATACAAGGGGAGTTGTAAATAAAAACTTCTTAGGAAAAATACAATCTTTAATGCAAATTGTTTCTCAAGTAAGTAAATGTAGAACTATTTTTCAAAAGTTTAAAGTATCTACAGTAGTTAGTGTTGGTGGTTTTTCTGCTGCACCTGCAACATTAGCAGCTATTACAACAGTTGATTGTTATTTATTTATACATGAACAAAACTCAGTTATGGGTAAACTAAATGAAAAAACAGCTAGATTTGCTTCAGAAGTTTACTCATCATTTTTAGTTGATTCACCAATTAAGGACTATCCAGTTAGTGAAGAGTTTTTTGATAATGCAAGAATAAGGGATGAGTTAAAAACAGTAATCTTTCTAGGTGGTTCTCAAGGGGCTAAAGCAATAAATGATTTTGCCCTTAGTGTTGCAAAGGATTTAAAGAAGTTAAATCTAAATATTATTCATCAAACTGGAAAGAATGATTTTGAAAGAGTAAGTAAAGAGTATAAAAAACTAGGCTTAGAAGTTGATGTTTTTGCCTTTAGTGATGATTTAGCTTCAAAAATGGGTGAAGCAGATTTTGCAGTAAGTCGTTCAGGAGCTTCAACTTTATGGGAGTTATGTGCAAACTCTTTACCTACACTTTTTGTCCCTTTCCCTTATGCTGCAAAAGACCATCAATATACAAATGCTAAGTTTTTAGAGAACAAAGGCTTATGTTATGTATTAAGAGAAAATGAACTAAGCTCTGAAAAGTTTATGAATATTTTGAAAAAAGATAATTATAGTATAAGTAAAAAACTTGTTGACTCTATAAAGTATAATGCTATAGAGTCAATTGTTGATGATATGTTAGGCAAAGCTTAACAGTAAAATACCAAAGACTATTCTATATATTCCAAAGGCAACAAAAGTAAAGTTCTCTAGGAATTTTAAGAATAGTTTTATTGCAATAAATGCAATAACAAAAGATACAACAAAACCTATTGCAAGGTTGATTAGATTTCCAGCCATGAATAATTCTTCATGGTGTTTTACTACATCATAGCCTGTAGTTGCACACATAACAGGAAAAGCAAGTAAAAAAGAGAACTCTGCACTTGCTTTTCTATTTAATCCCACAAGCATAGCTCCAATGATACTTGACCCAGCCCTTGATGTTCCAGGAATAAGTGCAAAAATTTGAGCAAGACCTATATATAATGATTGTTTAAAACTAATATCTTCTACATCAGAGGTTGTATGTTGTGATTCATCATAAAACTTTTCTACTATTAAGAAAACAATTCCTCCAATAATAAACATCCAAGCAACTATTTCAATTGAGAACATTGCTTTTACTTGGTCTGAGAAGATAAAACCAATTATTGCAATAGGTAAAAAGGCAATAAAAACTTTAGTCCAAAGATTAATATGTGAAAAAGTAAACTTTGAAGGATAGTTTAGTACAACTGCTAAGATAGCAGCAAATTGAATGATTACTTCATAAGCTTTATTTACGCTTGTTTGATCTATTCCTAGAAACTCACTTGCAACTATTAAATGTCCTGTTGAAGAAATTGGTAAAAACTCTGTTATTCCTTCAATAACTCCTAAAATAAATGAATCATATATTGTCATTATAAACTCTTTGTCAATTGTAAAAATTTTTTTATGGCTCTTTTCTCTTTTATTCCAATATCATAATCTATTCTTTTTAGATACTCTAATATTGCTTCTTTTGAAATGCCACTTCTTTTTGAATAGTTTTCTAATATATATTGAGGAATATATATTTTTCTTTTGTTAAATCTTCTTGTAACTTTTTTTAAGTATCTTTCATTTTTGTTAAAACATAAAGTTGCAAAAACAAAAGGTAGATTATATTTATCTTGCCAAGCAAGTGCTAAGTCAATAAAGTTTTTATCTTTACTATCATGAAAATATTTTAAGGCTTTATCTCCAATTAAAACTTTTCCCTTTAGGTCTAAAACTTTAGCAAGGGCATTAGAAGTTTCACTTTGATAATCCTCTTTCTCTTCTCCTGGAATTAAAATAACAGATTGAACATCAGCTCTTGCAATAATTCCAAAGTCTAATCTTTTTTCTCCCCTAGAAGCAATAGATGAAATAAAAGCAGAATCTACTTTTCTTTTTTTAAACTTTTTATTTATAACTGAAGGGTAAGATTTTTTATACTCTATGATAGCTTTAACTTGATTGGATTTAATATTTTTCTTTATAAATACATGAAACGGTAGTAAATTAATAAAATCTATTTTAGCAAATAACATTGATTTAGGTCATCCTAACTTAAATTAAATTTGATATAATACATGAAATTTAGTAAATAAGGGGTTAAATATGGTTAAAGTAGAATTTCTTGGCCCAATCAATAAAGAAGCATTAGATGTTGAAATTTCTAATTTAAATGAATTAGGTGCATTATTAAAAGAAGACCAAGATGTTTCTAAATGGTTAGAGACATGTGCAGTTGCTGTAAATGATACATTAGTTGCATCAAAAGATGTAGCATTAAGTGATGGAGATAAAGTTTCATTATTACCTCCTGTATGTGGTGGATAATTAGAAGTGGAAAAGTTACAACTATTTGAAGGTTCACTTCCTGTAGAACAAATAACAAACTCTTGGTATGAAGAGTTTAAATCTTCTAACTATGGAGCAATCATAACTTTTGTTGGTGTTGTTAGAGATGAAAATTCAATTGATGGATTATCATTTGATATATATGAACCTATCTTAAACTCTTGGTTTGATTCTTGGCAAAAAAAAGCAAATGAAAAGAATGCAATTGTTTTAATGGCTCACTCAAGAGGTGATGTTTTAAATCATGAGAGTTCTTATATTGCAGCTGTTTGTTCTCCTAAAAGAAGAGTTGCTTTAGAGATGATAGATGAATTCGTAGAGGACTTTAAAGCACAAGCTCCAATCTGGAAGTATGATATTATTGATGGAAAAAGAGTTTATGCAGAAGATAGAAGTACAAAAATTCAAGGTTCAGGTATCCTAAATTGAGTATCTTAAAACAAAGAGTTGATTTACATAATCACACCTTTTTATGTAATCATGCAAATGGAACTACAGAAGAGTATATAAAAAGAGCAATAGAAGTAGGAATTGATGTATTTGGTTTTTCAGACCATGCTCCTATGCCTTTTGATCCAAAATATAGAATGGATATATCTCAAAAAGAGTTTTATGAGAATGATGTAAAGTTTTTACAAAATAAATATAAAGATAAAATTGAGATACTTCTTGCTTATGAAGTAGATTTTATGCAAGACAAAAATCTTATGTTAGATGAAATTTTAAAAGCAGATGTTGACTATCTTATTGGCTCTGTTCACTTTATACAAGAAAAAAACAACTCTCTTTGGGGTTTTGATAATCCTGAATTTATTGGTAAGTACAAAGAAAAAAATATTGATGATATTTGGATTGATTACTTTCAAGCAATTGAAGAACTTGCAAAATCAAGACTATTTGATATGGTAGGACACTTAGATTTAATAAAAGTATTCAAGTATTTACCAAACAAAGATATAAAATCTATTGCAAAAAAAGCAATGGAAGAAATCAAAAAAGCTAATATGGTATTAGAAATAAATGCAGCAGGTTTAAGAAAACCAATAGCTCAGACTTATCCTTCAAAGGAATTATTAGAGTTAGCATTTGAGTTAGATATTCCTATCACTTTCTCTTCAGATGCTCATGAAATTGAGCAAATAGGATTTAAGTATGATGAGGTAAGTAAACTAGCAAAGGATATTGGTTATACAACTTGTATAAAATTTAAAAACAGAGAAAAGATAGTAGTTAATTTCTAAACAAATAATACTATTAAAATAATATAAAAAATATTACATTGTATATTTTTTATACAGTTTTTTTATCTTATATTTTTTTTATTTAGCTACAATAGACCATAACAATTTCAAGGAGTAATAATAATGGGAAAATTTGTTAACAACACTGAAGAGTTTTTCAAATTTTGTGAAGAGAACGAAGTAAAATTTGTTGATTTTAGATTCTCTGATCTTAAGGGTATGTGGCATCACTTAACTTACATGATGAATGCTGTAAGTGCAGAGCAATTAGAAGGTGGTATGCCTTTTGATGGTTCATCAGTAGATGCATGGCAACCAATTAATAAATCAGATATGATTTTAAAGCCAGATGTAGAGACTGCTTTCTTAGATCCATTTACTGCTGATTCTACAATTATCGTATTTTGTGATGTTTATGATATCTATAAAGGTCAAATGTATGAAAAATGTCCAAGATCTATTGCTAAGAAATCATTAGAGCATTTAGCTGAAGCTGGAATCGGTGATGTAGCATACTTTGGACCAGAAAATGAATTCTTTATTTTCGATGACGTAAAAATTAGAGATGACATCAATGAGTCTTACTATAGAGTAGATTCAGAAGAGGGTTGTTGGTCAGATGATACTGATTATGAAATGGGTAACATGGGTCATAGACCTAGAACTAAAGGTGGATACTTCCCAGTTCAACCAACAGATTCAATGGTAGACTTAAGAGCAGAAATGATGCAAATCTTAGAGCAAGTTGGTTTAGAAGTTGTTCTTGGACACCACGAAGTTGCACAAGCACAAGGTGAGATTGGTATCGTATTTGGAGATTTAATTGAAGCAGCTGATAACGTACAAAAATATAAGTATGTTGTAAAAATGGTAGCTCACTTAAATGGTAAATCTGCTACATTTATGCCAAAACCACTATTTGGTGATAATGGTAATGGTATGCACGTACACCAATCAATCTGGAAAGATGGTAAAAACTTATTCTACAAAGAGGGTGAGTACGGAAACCTTTCAGATATGGCAAGACACTATGTAGGTGGTATCTTCAAACATGCTAGAGCAGTTGCTGCGTTTACTAACCCATCAACAAACTCTTATAAAAGATTAATCCCAGGATTTGAAGCTCCTTCAATCTTAACTTACTCTTCTCAAAATAGATCTGCATCTTGTAGAATTCCTTATGGAGCAGGTGAAAAAGCAACAAGAATCGAAATGAGATTCCCAGATTCAACTGCTTGTCCTTACTTAGCATTTGCTGCTATGTTAATGGCTGGTCTTGATGGAATTGCTAACAAAACTGAACCTATTGGCCCAATGGATGAAGATTTATTCGAAATGCCTTTAGATGAAATTAGAGAGAGAAAAATTCCTCAAATGCCTCATACATTAAGAGGTTCATTAGAAGCATTAATTAGAGATAACGATTTCTTAAAACCAGTATTTACTCAAGATATGATTGATACATATCAACACTATAAATTTGAAACTCAAGTTTGGCCAGACGAAGCTAGACCAACTGCGTTTGAATTTAAATCAACTTATTCTTGCTAATAGCAAAAATAGTAAAATAAAAAAGGTAAGTTCATATGAACTTACCTTTTTTTATGCCTAATTTTTATTTAATATAAATTTAGAATTGAATAGTTTGTTGTTGCGAATTATTATTTGTAGGAATAGAATCTAATTCTGGTAAAGGTGACTTATCTGTATAGTACTCTTTTCTACCATTTATAACTGAAGTTTTAACTCCATCTGGCTTCTTAAATTTTCTTTCTATTTCTGGATGAATCTGGATATACTCTTTATAGAAGTTTGCAAAAGCAGGACCTGCTGTAGTACCACCAGTCTCACTTCTTCTCATAGGTGTATTATTATCTTTACCAAAATAAACAACTGTTTGAATTGTAGGCGAGAAACCACAGAACCAAGCATCAATATTATCATTTGTAGTTCCTGTTTTTCCAGCTAGTTCAATACCTTTTACTCTTGCTTTTCTTCCTGTTCCTCTAACTACAGTATCATGCATAATTGATTTTGTTAGGAAAACTTGTTCAGGGGAACTAATGTATTTATATTGAGGTTCAAAAGTTATTGTTTCATTTTTTAGGTTTGTAATTGAATTAATTAAGTATGGTTCTACTTGTGTTCCATCATTTGATATAAATGAAAAGGCTTTACTTAAATTTAATGGTGAAATAGAGAATGAACCTAATGTAATAGATAAGTCTCTTGGAATACCTGTTATTCCATAAGATTCTAAACCTTTATACATTTCATTAATACCTACATCAGTAACTAAGTTGATAGTAGCAAGATTTCTTGATTTCATTAGAGCTTCTCTTAATGTAATAACACCTTTAAATGTTCCCCCATAATTTTTAGGTTTCCACTTTTTTTCTTCTTCTCCAACTTTATATTCATATGTTCTACCAATATCAGCAACTTGAGAAGCAGGAGAATATCCTAACTCAATAGCAGTATGATATAAAAATGGTTTAATTGCAGAACCAGGTTGTCTCTCACTTTGAACTACTCTATTAAAGTTTGATTCTTTATAATCAATTCCTCCAACAAGAGCAAGAATTTTTCCAGTATTATTTTCAATAGAAACTAATGCACCATTTAGTGTATTAATAAAGTAACCTTCATCTACAGGTTCTCCATTTATGTCAACATTGTTTTTAGGATTTCTTTGCAGCCATTTATCTCTAGCTAAAATTTTGTCATAGGCAACTTTTAAAGACTCTCTACCAATTCTTTGTGCTTCTAAATCAATAGTTAGGTTAACAATATATCCACCAGTTTTAATATCTGGAATATCTTTCTTTAAAAGTTTTAATGCATAATCGATAATATAAGGAGCTTTATTTTGAGTTAGAGTATCATCATAAATAGTTGGGATGTAATTTATTGCTTCATTATATTGTGTTTCATTAATCCAACCTAACTTATGCATTCTGCTTACTACTTGGTTTGCTCTTGTAAGTGAATATTTTAAATTTCTTGTTGGGTCATAGAAACTTGGAGCTTTAGGTAGTCCAACTAAAATTGCAATCTCTTTGATATTTAACTCATATAAGTCTTTTCTAAAGTAACCTTTTGCAGCAGTTCTAATTCCATAATAACCGTGACCAAAATATACTTCATTTAAATATCTTTCTAAAATTTGCTCTTTTGTCAGAATTGTTTCAAGTCTTATTGATAGTAGAGCTTCTTTAATTTTTCTAATAAGTTTCTTTTCTCTTGTTAGGGCAATACTTTTAACAAGTTGTTGAGTTAATGTACTTGCACCTTCTACATATCCCATTGCTTTAATATTTTTAATCATTGCTCTTGAGATAGCATCGGGGTTTACACCTGCATGTTCAAAGAACTGTGTATCTTCAATTGCAACTAATGCTTCAACAACTCTTGCTGGAATATTGTCATAGTTTACATATAGTCTATGTTTTTTATCAAAAATATTTGCAATTAGTTTTCCATTTTTGTCATAAAACTGTGTAGTAACATTTGGTTTATAGTTTACAATAGTATCAATATCATGTCTTATTTCAGAATATAGATGTATTAGCCAACCTGAAATAGCTACTCCTACAAATATAATAAAAGCAAAAAAATATTTAATCATTTTTATTTCCTAAATTCTTTATTTTTAAATGTTGAGTTTATCAA
The DNA here is from genome assembly GCF_004116455.1 of Arcobacter sp. F155. NCBI lineage: Bacteria > Pseudomonadati > Campylobacterota > Epsilonproteobacteria > Campylobacterales > Arcobacteraceae > Arcobacter > Arcobacter sp. F155. The sequence goes on along the minus strand of NZ_PDJU01000007.1, from coordinate 159,782 downwards.
CTTTTTCGTGTAATCCTCTTTTGGATTAGATAATATATCTTTTGTTAAACCTTGTTCTATAATAGAACCATTTTTTATAATAATAAGTTCTTCACATAAATCTTTTATTGATTCAATATCATGGGTAACAAAAAGAATAAGTAAATCTAGTTTAGTACTTATATCTTTTATTAGATTTAATATTGTCTCTTTTGATGTCTCGTCTAAAGCTGTGGTTGGTTCATCTAATAATAGTAGTTTAGCATCATTAGATAAAGCAATAGCTATAACAACTCTTTGAAGTTGTCCTCCACTTAACTCTTTTGGGAAACGATTTAAAAGTGAAGTATCTAAACTTACTAACTTTAAAAGTTCTTCTTTTCTTTTTTCCTCACAAAAAAACTGATCTTTTATTTTAGTCATAGGAGATAAAGAGGTAAAAGGATTTTGGGGAATGAAACCAATAGTTTGAGAATCAAGGTTAAAACTAGAAGATATTTTTTTATCACATGATAAAGAAGAGGGAAGTAGATTTAAAATAGCTTTTAAAGTTAAAGACTTTCCACTTCCACTTTGTCCTATGAGTGCTGTAGAGTTTTTTATAGAAAAATTTATATCTACTAATTTTGTATTATTAGCTTTAATTAGCAATTTTTGAATATCTACAGCATTAGACATAGTTAAACTAAGGCCTCATCCATTTCTTCTGGAATATCTAAATTCATAAGTTTAAGAATTGTAGGTGCAATATTATTTAAACTACCTTCATTTACTTTACTTACATTATCAGCCATAACAAAACAATATACATCACCAACAGTATGATTTGTTAAAGTTTTTCCTGACTCATCTTTCATCATTTCACAGTTACCATGGTCACTTGTTAAAACAACACTATAATTAAGCTCTTTTGCTTTTTCAAAGATTTTTCCAAGCTCTTTATCTACTGCTTCAACAGCTTTAACACCAGCTTCATAAACACCAGTATGTCCAACCATATCTCCATTTGCAAAATTTACAACAATAAAGTCTGTTTCATTGTCCATTGATTTTTGAACTTCAACACTTACTTCAGGCGCACTCATCTCTGGTTTTAAATCATATGTAGCAACATCTGGTGATGGAATTAAAACTCTACTTTCATTTAACATAGGTTCTTCAACTCCACCATTAAAGAAGAAAGTCACGTGTGCATACTTTTCTGTTTCTGCTGTGTGAACTTGTGATAATCCTGCATTTGAAATAACTTCTGCTAAAGTATTTTTAGGAGTCTCTTTAGGAAATAGTATAGGAAGAGGTAAGTTTTTATCATATTGTGTCATAGTTGCAATATTTAGATTACCTTCAAATCTTTTAAATTCAGAGAAATCTTTATTTGCAATTGCAGTTGATATTTCTCTCATTCTATCAGATCTAAAGTTACAGAAAATAATACCATCATTCTCTTCTAAACCTTCATATCCATCAAATGCAGTTGGCTCAATAAATTCATCAAATACTTCATTTTTATATGAATTTTCTAGATATTCTAAAATATTTGTAGATGTTTTTGGGTTTGCAAATGCAATAACATCATGACCCTTTTGAACTCTTTCCCATCTATTGTCTCTATCCATTGTAAAATATCTTCCAGCTACAGTTGCAATTTTAATATCATCATCACAGATATCTACAAGCTGTTGGATATATTTATTTGCACAGTTAGGAGCTACATCTCTTCCATCTGTAATTACGTGAATAAATACTTTTTTATTTTTATTTTTTGCAATTTTTGCTAAGGCAATAATATGATTAATATGAGAGTGAACACCACCATCACTAATTAATCCAAGAAGATGAATATTATTAGATGAATCTATTGTTGTTTTAAGAACTTCATTGTCTTTTAAATTATCGTTTTCAATAGCCATATTTATTTTTACTAAATCTTGGTATAAAACTCTTCCACTTCCAATAGTCATATGTCCAACTTCTGAGTTACCCATTTGTCCATTTGGTAATCCAACATGATCTCCATAAGTATGAATTAATGAGTAAGGAACATTCTTGAATAAGTTATCATAAGTAGGTGTAGTAGCATTTGTAAATGCATTAAACTTGTCAGATTCATTGTGTCCAATTCCATCTGTAATTATCAATATTGCTTTTTTTGTCATAATATAACCCCAGTAAAATTATTAAGTTAACTTTTAGTATAATCTCGCGATTATATCAAAACTTACTACTATATTTGCTGAAGTATAAGCCTTTGCTAAAAGGCAGGAAAGTTTTGCAAAACTCAGGATTTATTTTTCCTGAAAATTAAGGTTTTAATTTGTTTTACTGGTTTTATAGACACTTAGACATCAATATTTTTCAATATATCTCTGTTCGTGCAGGTCTTGCATTTTTTATTTCATTTTTTCTTACAATGTATTTATTACCAAAGTTTGTTAGGTGGGCTAAGTCAAAGAAAGCTTCACAGCCAATTTATGAGTATGCTCCAGATTCGCATCAAGAAAAAGCAGGAACTCCTACTATGGGAGGAATAGTATTTATTTTTTCAACAATTATAGCAACACTACTTACTGTTAAGCTAAATAACTTTTATGTTGTAGGAGCACTTTTAACATTAGGGCTTTTCTCTTTAATTGGAATGAAAGATGATTTCTCAAAGATTGCAAAAAATGCAAACAATGCAGGATTGTCTTCAAGGGCAAAACTAATTTTGCAGTTTATAGGCGCTTTAATAGTTGCAGGGGTGTTAATAGTATATAATCATACTACTACTTTATATACTCCTTTTTATAAGTATCCTATCTTTGATATGGGAATTTTTGCTCTTATTTTTTGGATATTAGTTATGGTAGCTGCTTCAAATGCCGTTAACTTAACAGATGGACTTGATGGACTTGCTACAGTTCCTTCTATAATGGGACTATTCACTCTATCAGCAATAGTATATGTAAGTGGACATGCAATCTTTTCTTCATATCTATTATTACCAAATATAAAAACATCAGGAGAGTTAGCAATAGTTGGAACAGCTATGATTGGTTCCCTTATTGCTTTTCTTTGGTACAACTGTCATCCTGCGCAAGTATTTATGGGAGATAGTGGTTCTTTACCTATAGGAGCCTTTATGGGTTATATGGCAATAGTTGGTAAATCAGAAATATTATTAGTAGTAATAGGATTTATCTTTGTTATAGAAACAGTATCGGTTATATTACAGGTGGGCTCATATAAGTTAAGACAAAAAAGAGTATTTTTAATGGCTCCTATTCATCATCACTTTGAAGAAAAGGGCTGGAAAGAGAATAAGATAATTGTAAGATTCTGGATTATATCTTTTATGGCAAACTTAGTAGCTCTTATGAGTCTTAAGATACGATAAGGAGCAATGATGATTAGAGTACTTGGAAAAGGCTTAACAGCACAAGCTATAAAAGAAGAGTATAATGATGTAACATTATATGATGACAGTGACTTTGATACTTATGATAAAGACTCTGATGAGGTAACAGTTGTTAGTCCTGGTATTCCTCCTAATAATAAGATGGTAAAAGAGTCAAAGAATATAATAAGTGACTATGACCTTATATATGAGCAGATGCCATTTTCTATATGGATAAGTGGAACAAATGGAAAAACAACCACTACTCAAATGTGCCAACACATATTAAAAGAAAAGAAAAGTGTATGTGGAGGAAATATAGGAACCCCCGTTTCCAAACTAGATAAAGAATCTAAGATTTGGATTCTTGAGACTTCTTCTTTTACCTTTCATTATACTAACTACGCAAAACCTAATCTTTACTTATTATTACCAATCTCAGATGATCATGTTTCTTGGCATGGAAGTTTTGAAGAGTATGAGAAAGCAAAGTTAAAACCTTTATATATGATGGAAGAGGGTGAAATTGCAATTGTCCCTGAAAAATATAAAGATATAAATACAGTATGTCATCTTATTACATATAAAGATAGTGATGATTTATGTGAGAAGTTTAATATAGATAAATCACAAATTAATTTTAAAGAACCTTTTTTATTAGATGCACTTCTTGCCTTAGCAGCAAAAAAGATAATATTTGATGAGGTAGATTACAAAACTATTAATACATATAAAGTAGATGAACATAAAGTAGAAGAGATAAAAGATAAAAAAAATAGACTTTGGGTAAATGATTCTAAAGCTACAAATGTAGATGCAACTATAAATGCAATAGTAACTTATAGAGAAAAAAAGATATATTTAATACTTGGTGGCGATGATAAAGGTGCAAATTTAGAACCTTTATTTGAATATATAAAGAACTTAGACATTGAAATATATACTATTGGAAGCAATTTTGAGAGATTAAATAAATTAGCTGAAAAATTTTCTATAAATTTTTATGAATGTAAAATATTAGAAGAAGCAGTAAAGCAAATCTCTCAAAAGCACGATAATATGGGGGTTGCAATGCTTTCTCCTGCTGCTGCATCTCTTGATCAATACCCTTCTTATAAGCAAAGAGGAAAAGAATTTAAAGAACTTGTTTTTAATTTAAGGATTATTTAAGCAAGGTCTGTATATAATTTCACTCCAATTTAAGAAGGACGCAATCAAAAGCGTATCTGGTTCGATAGCTCAGTCGGTAGAGCAAAGGATTGAAAATCCTTGTGTCGGCAGTTCGATTCTGCCTCGAACCACCACTTAAATTAAATTTGGATGCTGGTGTAGCTCAGCTGGCTAGAGCAGCTGATTTGTAATCAGCAGGTCGGGGGTTCAAGTCCCTTCACCAGCTCCATTCAAATTGTCGTGCGTAAGTCTTAAGACCAGCGCTTGACCAGAACAATAATATTTTTCAACCGGTGAGGTTGGAGAGTGGTCAAATCCTACGGACTGTAAATCCGTCGCCTTAGGCTTCGAAGGTTCAAATCCTTCCCTCACCACCACGCAAATGTTGCGGGAGTAGCTCAGTTGGCTAGAGCCTCTGCCTTCCAAGCAGATTGTCGCGAGTTCGAGTCTCGTCTCCCGCTCCATTAATTATTTATTGATTACTGGGAGCTGAGTTATAACGCAATTATTCATTTATAACTCCTTTTTATTCAAAGTAACTCCCATTAAAGTTTATATTTAGTATTTTTTTTATAAAATACCAATCGCAAAAGAATATTACATGTATTTTTTTGTATTTAATAACAACAAACCCCCCTCTGAATAGAGAAGTTATCGGACTTATCTACTCAGAGGGCAATAACCAAAATTTTTTAAGGGGAATTTTATGGCAAAAGAAAAATTCGAGCGAAGTAAACCGCACGTAAATATTGGTACTATTGGTCACGTTGACCACGGTAAAACTACTTTAACAGCTGCAATCACTATGTGTTTAGGGCTTAAAAATGGTCAAGCAACTATGGATTATGATCAAATTGATAATGCTCCAGAAGAAAGAGAAAGAGGAATTACTATTGCTACTTCTCACGTTGAGTATGAAACTGAAACTAGACACTACGCTCACGTAGATTGTCCAGGTCACGCCGATTATGTTAAGAACATGATTACTGGTGCTGCACAAATGGACGGTGCTATTTTAGTTATTGCTTCAACTGATGGACCAATGGCTCAAACTAGAGAGCATATCTTATTATCTAAGCAAGTAGGTGTTCCATACATCGTTGTATTCTTAAACAAAGAAGACCAATTAGATGACGAAGATAAAGAAGAGATGTTAGAATTAGTTGAAATGGAAGTAAGAGAATTACTTTCTGAGTATGACTTCCCAGGTGATGATACTCCAATCGTTGCTGGTTCTGCATTCCAAGCATTAGAAGAAGCAAAAGCTGGTCAATCTGGTGAGTGGTCTGAAAAAATTTATCAATTAATGGCTGAAGTTGACGCTTATATCCCAACTCCAGAAAGATCAACTGATAAAGATTACTTAATGCCTGTTGAAGATGTATTCTCAATTGCAGGTAGAGGTACAGTTGTAACTGGTGCTATTAACCAAGGTACTGTTAAGTTAGGTGATACTATTGAAATCGTTGGATTAAAAGAGACTCAAACTACTACAGTTACTGGTATTGAAATGTTCAGAAAAGAAATGGATTACGCAGAAGCTGGTGATAACGCTGGTATCCTTTTAAGAGGTATCAAAAAAGAAGAAGTTCAAAGAGGACAAGTTCTTGTTAAGCCAGGTTCAATTACTCCACACACTAAATTCAAAGGTGAGGTATATATCTTATCTAAAGAAGAGGGTGGAAGACATACTCCATTCTTCTCAGGATATAGACCACAGTTCTATGTAAGAACAACAGACGTAACTGGTTCTTGTGAATTACCAGAAGGTACTGAGATGGTTATGCCAGGTGATAACGTAGAATTAACTGTTTCATTAGTTGCTCCAATTGCTCTTGAAAAGGGAACTAAGTTCGCTATTAGAGAAGGTGGTAGAACTGTAGGTGCTGGAGTTGTTTCTGAGATTATCGAGTAAGGATAACTTATGGGTAACGGTGTAAGCATTAAAATCGGACTAAAATGTGAGGAGTGTGGTGATATCAACTACACTACTTACAAAAATCCTAAAACTCACACAGAGAAATTAGCGATTAAAAAGTATAGTCCTAGATTAAAAAAACATACAATTCATAAAGAAGTTAAGTTAAAGTCGTAAGACTTTACTTAACCTTTTTATCTCATAGGTCAGTAGCTCCAATGGTAGAGCGCCGGATTCCAAATCCGATGGTTGGGGGTTCGAGTCCCTCCTGGCCTGCCACGATAAAATTTTTTTAAAAACAGTTTCGACTTTTTTTAAAAGAATTTTTAAGCTTAAATACTTGGAGTCGATTGTGAATAAATTTAAAACATACTATAAAAATGCTAAAGAAGAACTATTCAAAGTAATTTTCCCTATCAAAGAACAAATCAGATCTGCTTATCTTTCTGTTTTTGTTGTAGTAACAGTAATCACATTATTTTTAGCATTAATTGACACAATCATGTCTTTAAGCTTATCAGCTGTAATGAACTAAGGATAAACTAATGGCACAACAATGGTATGCAATACAAACACACTCAGGTAGCGAACTAGCAGTTAAAAGAGCACTTGAAAGACTTGCTGATGAAATGGCAGATGAAAGAATCTCAGAAGTATTAGTTCCAACAGAAGACTTAATTGAGGTTAAAAAAGGTAAGAAAACAATTGTTGAAAGACCTTTATATCCTGCATATGCATTTGCTAAAATTGATTTAGATACAGCATTATGGCATAGAATTCAATCAATGCCAAAAGTAGGAAGATTCATTGGTGAATCTAAAAAACCTACTCCTTTATCAAAAAAAGATATCAATGCTATCTTAGATAAAGTAGAAAATAGAGCAGCTGCTAAACCAAAAGTTTCATTCGATGAAGGTGAAACTGTAAGAATTAACGAAGGTCCATTTGCAAACTTTAATGGTATCGTTGAAGACTTTGACATGGCATCTGGAATGTTAAAATTAAATGTTTCTATTTTCGGAAGAAATACTCCAGTAGAAATTACATATACACAAGTAGAAAGAGTAGTTTAACTCTTTCATCATTTTTAGGCATTAGGCAATAAAACTTCGCTTCCTTTAGAGTTTTATTCCCTAATGCCTAAATCATTAAAAACAAAATTTAAAAAGGAATTACGATGGCTAAAAAAGTAGAAGGTTACTTAAAACTTCAAATACCTGCTGGTGCAGCAAATCCATCACCTCCTGTTGGTCCTGCATTAGGTCAAAGAGGTATCAATATCATGGAATTTTGTAAAGCATTCAATGAGAAAACAAAAGATAAGGGTGGATTAAACATTCCTGTTGAAATCACTGTTTATCAAGATAAAAGTTTTACATTTGTTACAAAACAACCACCAATGACAGATTTAATTAAAAAAGTTTCTGGAATCAAAAAAGGTTCAGATAACCCACTTAAAAATAAAATTGGAAAATTAACGAAAGATCAAGTACTTGAAATCGTTGATATGAAAATTGCTGACTTAAATACTGATGACAAAGAGCAAGCTGCTAAAATTGTTGCAGGTTCAGCAAGATCAATGGGTATTGAAGTAGAACTATAATTCAATACAAGCCTGACCACTGGCTTTAAATAGCGGTAGCAAAAAAATAAAAATTGCGGAGAAAAAAATGGCAAAAAAAGTTTCAAAAAGATTTAAAGCACTATCTGAAAAAATTGAAGATAGAGATTATTCATTAGCGGAAGGTTGTTCTTTATTAAAAGGATTACAATCTGCTAAATTTGATGAGTCAGTAGAAGTTGCGTTAAACTTAAATGTTGACCCAAGACATGCTGACCAAATGATCAGAGGTGCTGTTGTACTTCCAAATGGTACTGGTAAAACTGTTAGAGTAGCAGTATTTGCAAAAGGTGCTAAAGTAGACGAAGCAAAAGCTGCTGGTGCAGATATCGTTGGTAATGATGATTTAGTAGAGACTGTTCAAGCTGGAAACATTGACTTTGATGTTTTAATTGCAACTCCAGATTGTATGGGATTAGTTGGTAAACTAGGTAGAATCTTAGGACCAAAAGGTTTAATGCCTAACCCTAAAACTGGAACTGTTACAATGGACGTAACTAAAGCAGTTAACGATGCTAAAGGTGGTCAAGTAGCATATAGAGTTGATAAAAAAGGTAACATGCAAGCTGCTGTTGGTAAAGTATCATTCTCAGAAGAAGCTATTAAAGAAAACATTGAAGCATTCGTTGCAGCAATTAACAAAGCAAAACCATCAACTGCAAAAGGTAAATATATTACTACTGCAGCTGTATCTTTAACTATGTCTCCATCTATTAACTTAGATACATTAGAGATTATGGATATTAAATAAGGGCTTTCCCCTTATTTAATAACATTCAATAGTAAGGATTTTGATCCTTATGTTTGAGTGTTATTTCAAAGCACTGATATAAAACTAAAGACAGCTGGTAAGGAACTTCCTTCGTTTCTTGTAAGTCCCGCCTAAGTCGATGTTTTGAAGGGAGGAACAAACAAAAATGACTAAACAACAAAAATCAGAAGTTATTGATTTTTTAACTGGAGAGTTTAAAGAATCTCAAGCAATCGTAGTATGTGATTATAAAGGTCTTTCTCATAAAGAGTTAGAAAACTTAAGAAATGATGCAAAAGCAAACGGAACAAAAGTTCAAGTTGCTAAAAATACTTTAGTAACTATTGCAGTTAAAAATGCAGAGTTAGGTGACATTGAATTAAATGGAACTAACATTTTCTTATGGTCTGAAGATCAAATCTCTGCTTGTAAAGTTGCTGATAAATTTGCTACTGCAAATAAAGATAAGTTCGAAATTAAGTCTGGTATTATAGAAGGTCAAATTGCTGATCTTGCAACTGTTAATGCATTTGCTAAATTACCATCTAGAGATGAACTTCTTGGTATGCTTGCAGCTACATGGATGGCTCCAGTTACTAACTTTACAATCGGTCTTGATGCTCTTAGAAAGCAAAAAGAAGAAGAGGCTGCTTAATAATTAAGCAATACATATTATAAATATAAAAATAAAAAATTTAGAGGAAATAAAATGGCAATTTCTAAAGAAGACGTATTAGAGTATATCTCTGGATTATCTGTATTAGAGTTATCTGAATTAGTAAAAGAATTCGAAGAAAAATTTGGTGTATCTGCACAACCTGTAGCTGTAGCTGGTGCTGTAGCTGGTGGAGCTGCTGAAGCTGCTGAAGAGCAAACTGAATTTAACGTAGTATTAGCAGACGCTGGTGCTAAGAAAATTAATGTTATTAAAGTAATTAGAGCATTAACTGGTCTTGGATTAAAAGAAGCTAAAGCAATGGCTGAAGAAGCTGGTGCAATCGTTAAAGAAGGTATCTCAAAAGAAGATGCTGAAGCTGCAAAAGCTGAATTAGAAGGTGCTGGAGCATCTGTAGAATTAAAATAATTACTCGAAAGTAATTTTTTACCTGTATACAAGGCTACAAAAGCCTTGTATAAGATTAGCATCTTTGAAGGTTAAGGTTAGAATTTTAGGAATTTTAACCCTATCCTTTAAGGATGCTTTTGCGCTTTATACACAAAGCTAAAAGTAAACCACATTTTTAATAAGGTCGACAATGTTAAACTCTTTAAAATCTGGTAATAGACTTAGAGTTGATTTTGCAAAAAATCCTCAACAAATTGAAATTCCAAATTTATTACAATTACAACAAAATAGTTATGAAAACTTCCTAATGATAGGAAAAGATGACAGAGCTGAAGCTGGTGTCGAAAAAGTTTTCAAATCAGTATTCCCAATCCATGATGCACAAAACAGAATAACATTAGAATATATAGGTTCAGATGTAGGTAAACCTAAATATGATGTTAGAGAGTCAATGGTTAGAGGACTTACTTACTCAATACCTTTAAAAATCAATATTAGATTAACTTTATGGGATTTAGACGAAAAGACTGGTGAAAAAATCGGTGTTAAAGATATGAAAGAACAATCTTTATTCATCAGAGAAATTCCATTAATGACAGACAGAACTTCTTTCATCGTAAATGGTGTTGAGAGAGTTGTTGTTAACCAATTACACAGATCTCCTGGTGTTATCTTTAAAGAAGAAGAATCTAACACTGCTGGAAATAAATTAATTTATACAGGTCAAATTATTCCTGATAGAGGTTCATGGTTATACTTTGAATATGATGCAAAAGATGTATTATATGTAAGAATTAATAAAAGAAGAAAAGTTCCTGTAACAATTCTATTTAGAGCACTTGGTTACTCAAAAGAAGACATTGTTAAATTATTCTACCCAGTATTAAATATCAAAATTAAAAATAATAAATTCTTAACAGAGTTTAATCCTCAAGACTTCACAGGAAGAGTTGAGTTTGATATTAAAGATGACAAAGGTAACTTAGTTATTGCTGCTGGAAAAAGACTTACTGAAAGAAAAGCAAAAGCTTTAGTTGATGGTGGTCTTAAATTAGTTGAATATCCAGTTGATTTATTAATGGATAGATCAACAGCTAATACAATCTTTGATCCAGAATCAGGAGAAGTATTATTTGATGCTTTAACTACATTAGATGAATTAAAATTAAAAAAATTACTTGACCTTGGTTTTGATAATTTTGATATTGCAAATGATTTAGCTAGTGGTGTTGATGATTCTATTATCAATGCATTTAAAGCAGATGCAGAGTCTTTAAAATTACTAAAACAAACTGAACAAATTGATGATGAAAACGATTTATCAGCAATCAGAATTTATAAAGTGATGAGACCAGGAGAGCCTGTAACTAAAGAAGCTGCAAAAGAGTTCGTTAGAAAACTATTCTTTGATCCAGAAAGATATGACTTAACTAAAGTTGGTAGAATGAAAATGAACCACAAGTTAGGTGTAGATGTTCCTGAATATGTAACAGTATTAACTTATGAAGATATTATTAAAACTGTTCAATACTTAGTAAAAGTAAAAGCTGGTCACGGACATATTGATGACAGAGATCACTTAGGTAACAGAAGAATTAGAGCTATTGGTGAATTATTAGCAAATGAGTTACACTCTGGTCTAATTAAAATGCAAAAAGCTATTAGAGATAAAATGACTACATTATCTGGTACATTAGAAGATATTATGCCACATGATTTAGTTAACTCTAAAATGATTACTTCAACAATTACTGAGTTCTTTACATCTGGTCAGTTATCACAATTTATGGATCAAACTAACCCATTATCTGAAGTTACTCACAAAAGAAGACTTTCTGCACTTGGTGAAGGTGGTCTTGTTAAAGAGAGAGCTGGATTCGAAGTAAGGGACGTTCACCCAACTCACTATGGTAGAATCTGTCCAGTTGAAACTCCAGAGGGACAAAATATTGGTCTTATCAATACTTTATCTACATTTGCAAAAGTAAATGAGTTAGGATTTATTGAAGCTCCATATAAAAAAGTTGTTGATGGTGTTGTAACAGATGAAATTATCTATGTAACTGCTACTCAAGAAGAGGGAATGATTATTGCTCCAGGTTCAACTAAAGTTGATGACAATGGAAAAATTTCAGAAAACCTTATTGAAGCAAGACAAGATGGTGAAATCCTATTAGTAGAAAGAGCAAAAGTTAATTTAATTGATATCTCTTCTCAAATGGTTATGGGTGTTGCTGCATCTTTAATTCCATTCTTAGAGCATGATGATGCCAACAGAGCCTTAATGGGATCGAATATGATGAGACAAGCTGTTCCATTATTAAGACCAAATGCTCCTGTAGTTGGTACTGGTTTAGAAAAAACAGTAGCAAGAGACTCTTGGGAAGCTATTAAAGCTAGAAGAGCTGGTGTTATTGAAAAAGCTGATGCTAAAAATATTTATATTTCTGGTGAAGACGAAAATGGTGCATTCATTGATCACTATGAAGTAAATAAAAACGTTAGAACAAATAATAATACATCTTTTGGACAAAGAACTGCTATTAAAGCTGGTGACTTTGTAGAAAAAGGTCAAGTTATTGCTGATGGTCCTTCTATGGATAATGGTGAGTTAGCTGTTGGTGTAAACGCAATGGTTGCTTTCATGCCTTGGAATGGATATAACTATGAGGATGCGATTGTTCTTTCTCAAAGATTAATTAAAGAAGATGCATTTACTTCTGTTCATATCTATGAAAAAGATGTAGAGTGTAGAGAGCTTAAACATGGTAACGAAGAGATTACTAGAGATTTACCAGGTGTAAAAGAAGAGTCAATTACTCATCTTGATAACTCAGGTATTGTAAAAGTTGGTACTCATGTTAAACCAGGAATGATTTTAGTTGGTAAAGTTACTCCAAAAGGTGAAATTAAACCTACTCCTGAAGAAAGACTATTAAGAGCTATCTTTGGTGAAAAAGCAGGACACGTAATTAATAAATCATTATACTGTCCAACTTCAATGGAAGGTGTAGTTGTAGACGTTAAAGTATTCACTAAAAAAGGATACGAAAAAGATGAAAGAGCAGTTGCAGAAATTGAAGCTGAGAAGAGTGAATTAGATATTAAACACCATGATAAATTATTAATGCTTGATAGAGAAGAGATTCTTAAAATTAATGATTTATTATCTAAGTCACCATTAGAAAAAGATTTAGAATTAGACGGTAAAACATACAAAAAAGGTGATAATATCCCTGTTGATGTATTAGCAAGTGTAAATAGATTTGCTATGAAAAAAGTTGTTGCTTCTTATTCTAAAGAGATTGAAACAAAATATAATACTATCAAAGATCACTTCATTAAAGAAAAGTCTACTCTAAGAGAAGACCATGAAGAGAAACTTCAAGTATTAGAACACGATGATATTTTACCAAGTGGTGTAATTAAACAAGTTAAAGTTTATGTAGCTACTAAGAGAAAAATCAAAGTTGGGGATAAAATGGCTGGTAGACACGGTAACAAAGGTATCGTTTCTAACATCGTTCCTCAAGTAGATATGCCATATTTAGAAGATGGAACTACTGTTGACGTTATTCTTAACCCACTAGGGGTACCTTCAAGGATGAATATTGGTCAGATTATGGAAGTTCACTTAGGATTAGTTGGTAAAAAGATTGGTAACCAAATCCAAGATATCTTCGAAGCAAAAAGAGATGAGTTCGTTAAAGAACTAAGAGAAAAAATGACTGAAATTGCATCAGTTGCTAAGCTTATGAATGGTAAAGAGTTTATGGATTCATTATCTGATGAAGAGCTTATTAAATATGGTCAAGACTGGGCAAAAGGTGTAAGATTTGCAACTCAAGTATTCGATGGTGTTGAAGTAGAAGAGTTTGAAAAACTATTCGAATTAGCAAAAATGGATACTGATGGTAAGTCTACTCTTTACGATGGTAAGACTGGTGATAAAATGAAAGAAAGAGTAAACGTAGGTTATATGTATATGCTGAAACTTCACCACTTAGTTGATGAAAAAGTTCACGCAAGATCTACTGGACCTTACTCACTTGTTACACAACAACCAGTTGGTGGTAAAGCACTATTTGGTGGACAAAGATTCGGGGAAATGGAAGTTTGGGCTCTTGAAGCATATGGAGCTACAAATGTTCTTAAAGAGATGTTAACGACTAAGTCGGATGACGTTGAGGGTAGAACAAGAGCTTATAGAGCGATTGCAAACGGTGAAAATGTTCCAAGATCAGGTGTTCCTGAAACATTCTTCGTATTAACTAAAGAGCTTAAAGCTTTAGGTTTAGATGTTGATATTTTTGACGAGGTAGAAGATAATGAGCAATAATGAAAAAGTATTAGAACCTATTGAAATAAAAGAATTAGAAAGACCACAAGATTTTTCTGCTTTTCAATTAAGATTAGCTAGTCCAGAAAAAATCCTTTCATGGTCTTCTGGTGAGGTTAAAAAACCAGAAACTATTAACTATAGAACATTAAAGCCTGAGAGAGATGGTCTTTTTTGTGCAAAGATTTTTGGACCTGTAAAGGATTACGAATGTCTTTGTGGTAAATACAAAAAGATGAGATACAAAGGTGTTGTATGTGAAAAATGTGGTGTTGAAGTAACTTCTTCTAAAGTTAGAAGACACAGAATGGGTCACATTGATTTAGTATCTCCAGTTGCTCACATCTGGATGGTATCTTCTTTACCAACAAGAATTGGTACTTTATTAGGTGTTAAATTAAAAGACCTAGAAAGAGTACTATATTATGAAGCATATATTGTATCTGAACCAGGTGAAGCATACTATGACAATGAAAAAACTAAAAAAGTTAACAAATATGACATCTTAAATGAAGAACAATATAGAACTATTTCAGATTTATTTGACCACACAGGTTTCGAAGCAAACATGGGTGGAGATGTAATTAGAGATTTATTAGAAAATCTTGATTTAATTGAATTATTAACTCAATTAAAAGCTGATATGTCAGCTACTAAATCTGAAGCTAAAAGAAAAACTATTGTTAAAAGACTTAAAGTTGTTGAAAACTTTATCAACTCTGGAAATAGACCTGAGTGGATGATGTTAACTCAACTTCCAGTTCTTCCACCTGATTTAAGACCATTAGTATCTTTAGATGGTGGTAAATTTGCTGTTTCAGACGTAAATGACCTTTATAGAAGAGTTATTAATAGAAATAACAGACTTAAGAGATTAACAGAACTTGATGCACCTGAAATCATTATCAGAAATGAAAAAAGAATGCTTCAAGAAGCAGTAGATGCATTATTTGATAATGGTAAAACTGCAAATGCTGTTAAGGGAGCTAATAAAAGACCTCTTAAATCTTTATCTGAAATTATTAAAGGTAAACAAGGTAGATTTAGACAGAACTTACTTGGTAAAAGGGTTGACTTCTCAGGTAGATCTGTAATTGTTGTTGGACCTTCTTTAAATATGGACCAATGTGGTATTCCTAAGAAAATGGCTCTTGAGCTATTTAAACCACACTTAATGGCTAAATTAGAAGAAAAGGGTTATGCAACTACTTTAAAATCTGCAAAAAGATTAATTGAGTCAGAAGCAAACGAAGTATGGGAATGTTTAAATGAAATCGTTGATGAGTATCCTATTTTATTAAATAGAGCACCAACTCTTCACAAACTTTCTATTCAAGCTTTCCACCCAGTATTAATTGATGGTAAAGCAATTCAGTTACACCCATTAGTATGTTCTGCATTTAATGCCGACTTCGATGGTGACCAAATGGCAGTTCACGTACCATTATCACAAGAAGCTATTGCTGAAGCAAAAATTCTTATGATGTCTTCGATGAACATTCTTTTACCAGCATCTGGTAGAGCTATTGCTGTACCATCACAAGATATGATTCTTGGTATTTACTACCTATCATTAGAAAAAGATGGTGTAAAAGGTGAGCACAAACTATTTACAGATGTAAATGAAGCAACTATTGCCTTAGAAATGGGTCAAGTTGACTTACATGCAAAAATTAGAACTAAAATTAATGATAAAGTTATTCATACAACAATTGGTAGATTAATTATTAAAGAGATTTTACCAGAGTTTGTACCAACTGAATTATGGAACAAGATTTTAAAGAAAAAAGATATTGGAGCTTTAGTTGACTATATTTATAAATATGGTGGATATAAAGTAACTCCTAAATTCTTAGATAACCTTAAAAACTTAGGTTTCAGGTATGCAACTGATGCAGGTATTTCAGTATCAATTGATGATATTAGAGTTCCTGAAACTAAAGAAGAGCATATTACTAAGTCTAAAAAAGAAGTTATTGAAGTTCAAAAACAGTTTGCACAAGGTTTATTAACTGAGCAAGAAAGATATAATAAGATTATTGATATCTGGACTGAAGTTAATAATAAACTTGGTACAGAGATGATGGATTTAGTACAAACTGATAAAGATGGGTTCAACTCTATTTATATGATGGCCGATTCTGGGGCGAGAGGTTCTGCTGCACAGATTAGACAGTTATCAGGTATGAGGGGTCTTATGGCTAAACCTGATGGTACTATTATTGAAACACCAATTATTTCGAACTTTAAAGAAGGTCTAAACGTACTTGAGTACTTTATTTCTACTCACGGTGCTAGAAAAGGTCTTGCGGATACAGCACTTAAGACAGCGAATGCTGGTTACTTAACAAGAAAGCTGATTGACGTTTCTCAAAATGTTAGAATTACAATTGAAGATTGTGGTACTCACGAAGGTATCGAAATTACTGATATCTCTTCAGGTAATGAACTAATTGAGTCTTTAGAAGAAAGAATTACTGGTAGAGTAATTGCAGAAGATATTATTGATCCTATTTCAAATGAGATTCTATTTGCTGAAGGTTCATTAATTTCAGAAGATGACGCAAAAGTTGTTGCAGAAGCTGAAGTTAAATCTGTAGTTATTAGAACTCCATTAACTTGTAAAGTTGAGCATGGTTTATGTTCTAAATGTTATGGTCTTAACTTAGGTGAGCAAAGAAAAGCTACTCCAGGTGAGGCTGTTGGTGTTGTTGCTGCACAATCTATTGGTGAGCCAGGAACACAGCTTACACTTAGAACTTTCCACGTTGGTGGAACTGCATCTGCAACTCAAACAGAAAGAGAATTAAGAGCTGATAAAGAAGGTTTCATTAGATACTACAACATCAGAACTTATACAGATAGAAATGGTAAAGAAATTGTTTCAAACAGAAGAAATGCTGGTATCCTTTTAGTTGAGCCTAAAATTAATGCTCCATTCAAAGGTAAAGTAACTGTTGAAACTATTCACGAAGAGACAATCTTAACTATTACTAATGGTAAAGAAGAGAAAAAATACTACCTAAGAAAGAATGACGTTGCTAAGCCAAATGAGCTTGCAGGTGTATCTGGTAAAATCGAAGGTAAGTTATATTTACCATATAAAGATGAGTTTGAAGTTGAAGAAAATGAATCTATCGTTGAGATGATTAAAGATGGATGGAACGTTCCAAACAGAATTCCTTTTGCATCTGAATTAAGAGTTCAAGATGGAGCACCTATTACTTCTACTATTATCTCTGGGGCTAAAGGTATGGTTAAATACTATAAGCTTAAAGGTGATTATTTAGAAAGAAGACATGACATCAAAGCTGGTGAAGCTGTAAATGAAAAAGGTCTATTTGCTGTTATCGTTGATGGTGAAGACAGAGAAGCTTTAAGACACTATGTTGCAAGAGGTTCTGTTGTTGAATTAGATGATAACTCAGAAGTAGAAAAAGATTCAGTTATTGCAAACCCTGCAAGTGCAGAGCAAGTAGTAATTGCTGAGTGGGATCCATACTCAAACCCTTCTATTGCAGAAGAAAAAGGTAAGATTTCATTCGAAGATGTTATTCCAGGTGTTACAGTTGCTGAGCAATTTGACGAATTAACAGGTACATCTAAACTTGTTGTTAATGAGTATATCCCTGCTGGTTATAAACCAACAGTTGTATTAGCTACTGAAAACAAAGAGTTATTAAGATACTCTTTAGACCCTAAAACTTCATTATTTGTAAGTGAAGGTCAACAAGTTGAAGTTGCAGATATTATTGGTAAAACTCCAAAAGCAACTCAAAAATCGAAAGATATTACTGGAGGTCTTCCAAGAGTATCTGAGCTATTTGAAGCAAGAAGACCAAAAGCAATTGCTGTATTAGCATCTTTTGATGGTATTGTTTCATTTGGTAAGCCACTTAGAAATAAACAAAGAATCATTGTTACTGATGAAAATGGTAACAAAGCAGAGTACTTAGTTGAAAAATCTAAGCAAATCTTAGTACACGAAGGTGAGTTTGTTCACGCTGGTGAGGCATTAACTGATGGTCAAGTTTCTCCTCATGATGTATTAAGAATTTTAGGTGAAAAAGCATTACATTACTTTATTGTATCTGAAGTACAACAAGTATATAGATCTCAAGGGGTAAATATTGCTGATAAACATATTGAGGTTATTTTATCTCAAATGTTAAGACAGGTATCTATTTTAGATGGTGGAGATACTAAATTCATCATTGGAGATATGGTATCTAAAAAGAGATTTAAAATTGAAAACGAAAGAATCATTAAGCTTGGTGGTAAACCTGCAATTGCAGAGCCATTATTACTTGGTATTACAAGAGCTGCGGTTACTTCAGATTCTATTATCTCTGCTGCATCGTTCCAAGAAACGACTAAGGTGTTAACAGAAGCTGCAATTTCAGCTAAGATGGATATGTTAGAAGACTTAAAAGAGAACGTTGTAATTGGTAGAACAATTCCAGTAGGAACTGGTCTATACAAAGATCAAAAGATCAAATTCGCTTCAACTGAAGAAGAAGCTGAGTAAAACCAAATAGGGCTTTTGCCCTAATGGTGTATAAAGATGGATATCCTTTCACTTTTTTTCATTTTTATAGCCATTGAACTTTTTGAAACAAATTGGCAAAAAGCCAATTCTATACACGGAATCTTACTAAATAACTACAAAGTATACAGATACAATATCTTTTTATTTTTCTTATTAAATTTTAGTTTTATTTATTCAATATTTTTAGTAATATATTTACAGAATAACTCATTTTGGATGTTAAGTATTGTTGGTATTAAGTTTTTAGATATTGCATTTAAACTTAATATTATGTCTAAAATTAATGAAAATACACCACTTGAAGATATTATGCCTAATATTAGAATAGGCTTACTATTTAGATATGCAAATGTAGTAATCTATCCAATAACATTTCTAATCGCAACAAATTATTTTAATTTATAAAATTGATAATCACTATTAATAAAGATTAAGAATAATATGGATATTATTTATCCATGAATACACAAGAATTTAAATACCTGATAAAAAACGCAAAATATAGAACAAAATACGAACCAATAATTTCAACAACTGACAATTCAATATACGCATATGAAGCACTTTCAAAGTTTGAAATTAAAGAGGACATTATTAGTACTGAAGAAATCTTTAGAAAACTTCATCATAATAATATGCTTTTCTTTGAATTAGAAAGAAGAAATAAAGAGTTACAAGTTGAATGTTTTGATATGGATAAAAAATTATTTTTAAATTTTGATGCTGATATTGTAAATACAATTGATCAAAAAGAGTATTGGGAGGATTTTTTAAAACCACATAAAAATAGAGTAGTAGTAGAGATAACAGAAAATGGAAGTGATGATGAAAAGAGTGCAGATATAATTCGACAATTTAGTCAATGGCTAAATAATAAAAATATAGATTCAGCTCTTGATGATTTTGGACAAGATGGTTCAATGTTCTCTTTCTTTTTAATGGGACAAAGTAACTATATTAAAATAGACAAATCATTTTTAAGACAAATAGCTTCAAATAAAAATTATATATTTTATCTTCAAGGACTTCTTACAACAATAAATAAAAATGGACAGAAGTCTATTATTGAAGGTATAGAGACTAAAGAGGATTATCAATTAGCAAAAAAACTAGGGTGTGACTATATGCAAGGCTACTATTTTAATAATTTAGTAATCATAAAATGATATACTTTTAAAAAAGAAGGAGTCCAGATGCAATACTTAGTAATAGCGTATGATAATGAGGGTGCTTTAGAGAAAAGACTTAAAGTAAGAGATGCTCATATTGAAGGTACAAAGAAATTAATGGCTGAAGGTAAAGTGATTAAAGCTGGTGCCTTAATTGAAGAAGATCAAATGGTGGGTTCAACTTTATATGTTGATTTTGAAAATGATGATGAAATCAATGAGTGGCTATCAAATGAACCATATGTACAAAACAATGTTTGGAATATGGAAGAGTTCCAAATTGTCCCTGTTAAGCTACTTCCTAAAGATTAACAAAACTTCTCAAAACTAGCCTATAAATCGAACTTTTATGGGTTTTAGTTTTGCAAAACCTTCCTAAAACTTTCCAAAGTTTTTAGAATAATTACAGTATTTTTACGGTATTATTGACGGTACTGAGAAACTTTTAGAAAGTGAGTACCGTAATAAAATGGCAAGAACTGTTAAACCCCTGAATGATACGCAACTTAAAAATGCTAAAGCAAAAGAAAAAGATTACAAACTAAGTGATGGAGAAGGTCTTTATTTTGTAGTTAAAAAAAATGGAACAAAGTCATGGAGATACGACTTCTCTTATGGTGGAAAAAGAAAGTCTATGTCTTTTGGTATTTATCCTACTGTATCTTTAAAAGATGCAAGAACAAAAAAAGATGAAGCTAAGTACTCACTGGCTAATAATGTAAATCCTATATCCATTAAAAAAGCAAAAAAAACATCTGAAACAATAACTTTAAGTGATGTAATAGAAGATTGGCTAAAATTAAGAAAAAAGAGTAAATCAGAAGCTACTATTACTCAAAATAAAAGAATATTAAAAAATATCACTATATGGTTAGGTAATATAGCAATAAAAGATATTAGAAGAATAGATATCATAAATGCTTTACAAAAGTATCAAGAAAAAGGTGTAATAGAATCTGCTCATAGATTACTAGCTTTAGTAAATAAAATATATATGTATGCAGTTACAAATGAATATGTAGAGCATAATATCATTGCTGACATAGATAAGAAATCAATTCTTGTACCTAATAAAAAAGATGCACATCTTCCAGCACTTATAGAACCAAAAGATATTAAACAATTACTTATTGATATAAATTCAATAAGTGAAAAATACAGAAGTGATATAAGTACTATATTTATCTTTAAACTACTTCCTTATGTATTTGTACGAAGTGAAAATATAAGACTAATGAGATGGAATGAGTTAAATTTAGAAGAGGGCTATTGGGCTATACCAAAAGAAAAGATGAAAATGAATATAGAGTTTGTTTGTCCTTTACCCCATCAAGCTGTTAAGCTTATAAAAGAAATAGAGCCATATTCAAGACATAGGAGTGAGTTTGTATTCCCTTCTCCACAAAAGAGTGACAGAGGTGTATCAGGTGCAACACTAAGTGATACATTAGTAAGACTTGGATATCAAAATAGACATACAGTACATGGTTTTAGAAGTATGTTCTCAACTACTGCACATAATCTTTATAAAGAGCATGGATTTCATTCTGACATTATAGAATCTTGTTTAGCTCATAAAGAAAGAAATAGAGTAAAAGCTTCATATAATAGGGAATCAAAGTTTAAATATTATGAAGAGAAAAAAGAACTTATTCAATGGTATGCAAATTGGTTGGATAATTTATAATTCTTTTTCAAAAGTGCGAAAAACTTTATAAATCTGTTAAAAATTAATTTTATTTCTTAAGAAAACTAATAATAAAAAAACTTACTTAAATAAAGATATACCATAAAAGGGTACATTAAGCCTAGTTTAATAGTATATTTTTTAATAAAAAAGATATATAACCTTATATAACTTTCTCTCTAAAACACTAAAAATAGGATCTTTTATTAACAAAATCATCAATTTTAATTATGATATAAGTATCAAAATTGAAAGGATAAAAATGAGTATTAAGCTTTTAAAGAGATTAGAAGTACAAGAAAAATTGAAGGTATCAACCCGTAAATTTTATGGCGATATTGCAACTGATAAAACTTTTCCAAAGCCTTTTAGATTAGCAAATACAAAAACTAAACTATATTCTGAAAATGAAGTTGATGAGTGGGTTAAATTACAAATGGAAAAAAATAGAATAGTAGTAAATTAAACTCATCTCTCTTAGCGGTTCCCCAACTTTTAAGAGAGTGAGTAATTAAAACCACGTGAAGGCATTAATTAAGTTAATTATACTACATTTGAAAACAATCTTCAATAGTACACTTCTGCTTAATTAAAACAGTTAATTTAGAAAAGGAATAATTATGTCATTAAAGGCAATGACTATTGTATTTGAAAGTGTATTACCTCATGCACCAAAACATATTTTAGTAGCAATTGCAGATTTTGCAGATGATAGTGGATATTGTTTCCCTAGTTTGAGAACATTAAGATATAAAACAAGCTTTAAAAAGACAACACTTGTTTATCACTTACGGGCAATAGAGAATATCAAATTAATTCAAAAAGTTAAAAGACAAGCGAATAATGGTAGAAACACATCATCCGCTTATATTATTAATTTAAAGAATATTGAAGAAAAATATACGTTTAGATATAAAAATTTAACACAAAAAGAAGAAAAAGAATTAGAGTTAAAGATAAAAGAAATTGAAGATTTATATCAAAAAAAATATCAAGATGTTAGAAATTATAAAGCTGAAAAAAGCAATCGAAAGAATAAAAAATCACAAAGTGAACAATACAAAAAAAGTAAAAAAAGGGACGTAAGTTCACAAAGAGAACAAGCAAAAAAAATAGTTTGCGTGAACAACTTGAATCATCAATCAAATATAGATGAAGAAGAACTAAACAAAAATTTTGAAAACTTCTATGAATATTTAAATTCGATAGGTGTAGTAGCTACAAAATCAATTCATATGCACAAGAACACAATAAAAGTGAAACTTCTTGAGGGAGATAAGTTTACTATTCAAAATTATAAGAATTTTAAAACCAAATCAACTGCTCATAATACTGCTTAGGCAACTTTAATGGTGCTAAATAACTACAAGGTACGCAGTACCCACATTTTTGATAAATCAAAAATCGTGGAATAGGGTTAGAAATTTTAATTTTATGGGTAAGCCAATTATTTATTCATAAAATTAATTTTCTTTAATCATAGACCAACTGGAGCGTAAGCGAAAGGCGGTAGCAAGCGTTTGCAGTGAAATTTTAACTATCTAAAAGTTTTGCTATGTCGCTTGCCAAATATTGGGATTATAATATGGATTTTAAAAAATATAAGATTAGAGTAAATAAATATCCTTATTTGCTTTGGTTAGGCTATACAACTGATATAGATTTAGATTTTAAATATATGAAAGCAGTTAGTGAAGTTGCAGAATCAAAATTTAAAAAAGTTGATCTATGGAAAGTTCTTCTAATGAAGTACGGTGTTTTTATGTTAATAATCTTTGGATTATTTACATATCCAAAAGAGCTTTTAGATTTTAAAATATTTGGTGCTTCTTTGGTATCAGTTATTATCGGTGGGTTTGTACTTATTAAATTTCCAAAATACTTTATGAAGTTTTTATTTCTATTGTTAGTGGGTGGATTCTTAGTATTTTATAATTATATACAAATTGGTGTGTATGTAGAAAGCTATGCAATGTATGCTTCTCAAATAATCATATTAGCTATTTTAATAAGAGATATAGTTAAAAAGAAATATGAAAACTATTATTACTTAAAAGATATTAAAAAAGTAAATAAAGTAAATCTAACAAAACAACACAATAGACCACTTATACCTCTACTTCCAAGAGTAGATTCTTTTGGTTGGCAAGGAAAGGGATTATTAAGAGTTAAAAGAGGGTTCAATTTAGGATTTAATTTTAGTGTAGGTGGATATTTTATGAGGATTGAAAATGAAGTTGAATAAATTAATTCTAATAGGCTTATTAGCCTTAAACTATCTTTTTGCAAGTCAAACTCCAAATGAAGTTATAAATAGCTTTGAAGACACTTTAAATCAAAAAGAGAGTTATATAAAGTCATATCCAAAAAGAAATAGTTGTTATTACGAGTGTCCTATTTTGAAAGATGGATATTTTTCAAGAATTGCAAATATTGATATTGAAAGAGGTGAAACTCAATGTTATGTGTATGATAGTAAATTAGCTGATAAAATAATTGCAAGAGTTTCAAATGTAAATCAATCTTGTAAAAGTGAATATAATAATATAAAAATTCAACCTTTAGAATCTAAAACAAATGAATCAATGAGTTTACAAAATTTTGAAGATCTAAAAAAGATTGAAGAAAAATATAAAAACTATAGTAACGTAGGTACTAATCAAGAATTCGTAAATCTTTCAAAATATATGATCGCTGGTTTAACTGTAGATGAAGAAATTATTGATGTACCAAGTACTATAAAATATAACCAAGTCACTTTAAATGCTGGATATACTTTATACCCAAATTCAATTGTAGTGAATGAAAATAAATCATTACTTGATGAATTAAAATCAATAGTAAATTTTGTTAGAACTTCCTTCCAAGAAAGCTT
Source organism: Arcobacter sp. F155 (assembly GCF_004116455.1). Classification (NCBI taxonomy): domain Bacteria; kingdom Pseudomonadati; phylum Campylobacterota; class Epsilonproteobacteria; order Campylobacterales; family Arcobacteraceae; genus Arcobacter; species Arcobacter sp. F155. The sequence goes on along the minus strand of NZ_PDJU01000007.1, from coordinate 135,282 downwards.
AGGAATAAATGTAAAGGAATCTCAATCTGATACAAATAATACAAATACTTCTATTGAAAATAAAGATTTAGTAAGTAGTGTAAAAGGTTTTTTAACTAACTCAATAATATTTATTATGAATTTTCTAAATGAATATAATGATGTAATGCTAATAGGTAAAACTTTCATTTTATTTACTATAGTTCCAATAACTATAGGTATGGCAGTTCTTTCAAAACTAACAAAATATGTAAGTAATGTTAGTGATTTTGATGATATAGCAGAAAGAATAATATTAGGTGTTGCAACTATGTTTATATTTTTCTTTTCAACAAGTAATATTAAAGTTGATGATAAAGATAACAAAATATCTCAAACTAATTTCCATCAAATGATCAGACCAGTATTCTACAAAGGTTCTTATTTAGCAGATTTAGCAAGTTCAAGTGCTACTAATGCATACCTAAAATATAAGCTTAGAGACATAGGTTTAGCTCCTGTTTCTACAATAAATGAAATAAGCTTAGAAAAAGAAAAAATAAACTATGAACAAGCTAAGTTAATAAGCTTGTTAAATACTTGTTCATCTATTTATAATACAAAAGCTTTAAAACAGTATATGAGTATTCTAACAGGACTTAATCAAACATATCCACCAAGTGAAAATCTAAAAAGATATAGTTCTCAAATTGCTGGTGATACATATACTAATTTTTATAATACAAGCTTTTTAAAAAATGAAAGTTTTATAAAAATGAATGGATTATATTCTGTTAGTTCTTGTTACCAATTTGAAAGAAAATATTTAGAGAATAAAACAGAATTAAAATCATTAAACTATTTAATTAAATCATATCAAAATGCAAAAGAAAATGATGTAATTAAAAAGCAAGTTGAAATAATAGCTAATATGCAATATAGAAATAATGCAGAGCTAGGTTTTACAAGTTTACCAATGTTAGCAACAACAAGTTTCTTCATTGATAATATAGGCTTAAAAGGTAGTTTTGAAGAAGAACAAAGAGAACAGACAATAAAAGACTATAGAAAAAGTGGTGGTTATGAAATTGGTGCTATAGCAGAGGGTGAAGGATGGATAGATTCATCTATTAATTGGTCTTTTTCAAATATACCTTATGTACTTGTTCCTGGATTTGATTCTATTCAAAAGTTTACAGAGACTATATTGTCACCTTTAAAATTGTTTCCTACTAAGCTTATAAGCTTAGTAAATGATGTTAGCAATAATGTTCAATCAAAAAATACAAATATCATAAATAAAGGCAATAATTCTAATTCTGTTCATTCAAAAATTACCAATAAAAAGCCTGTAAAACAAAACTCTTTATACACAATGGCTTCTAATTTTAAAAGCTTAGTTTTGGGAACAGTAGCTGATATGGCAGAGGGAATAATTGACGCTTTAATAAAAATATTATCTGTATTTCTAGCTATATTAATTATTAAATATTTAATTTCATATTTACCAATTATAGCTATTTCTACAGCTTCTTTTATGGTTATATTTTTCTACTATTTTATGATTGAAATTTATTACTTAGCAGTTCCATTTATGATAGCTTTTGCATTTTCAACTAATCAACTAGAACACCTTAAAACATTTATGAAAGTAGGTTTAACACTAGCTTTTAAACCCTTACTAATTGTGATATCTATCGTAATGGCATTATTTGCAAAAGAATTTTTTGAAACAATAAATGTGATGTTAATAAATCTACAATTCGAGCCAATGTATGCACTCAATGAAGCTTCTAGTTTTTCTATTGGTAGCTTCTTTGATACTTTAGGTTTGGTGACGATTAAAGGTTTTCTATTGATTGGAAACTCAATTATAGGTGTATTTGTTGTTTTCTATCTAGTTTTTAATGGTGCAAATATGATTTTAGACATATTTGGAATAAGAGAAGCTGTTTCAGAGAATCAAGTTATAGGGAATGTAGAAGGGAAAACAGCTAGATGGCAAAATCCAATTTAATCTAAAAGGAGTAGGGCAATGAGAGTAAACAATAGAAACAATAGATTAATGGCAATTCAAAAAATGTATGGGATAGTACCTGTAGTCACAAAAAAGGTACTTAAAGTTTGTGGCGAGGAGTTTTCAGGTTGGTATATTCAAGGATATCCAACGTTTGGTGATTTAATGAAAGATTTATCATTAAATCAAATAGAAGAAATTTATGATTTAGGAATATAGAAATGAAAAAGATTTTATTAGTAGCAGTAATAGTTAGTTTTGGATTTGGTGTTAATTTTGATGGATATAAATTAACAAAAGATGAAAATGGAAATTTAATGGTGAATGGTAAAGTAATTGAGAAAAAGCTAACAGAAAAAGATAATTTAGAAATAGAGATTAACCAGCAAGATTTATTGATTAAAGAATTAATAAAACAAAATAAATCTCAAAAAAAAGTTATTGAAGCTTTAGAAGAAAAGCTAAAAAAGATTGAGGGGTAGAACAAAGAAAAATCATAAACCCCTCGTGGGTTAGCAATGATTTTCAAATTTCATCCTTTAGGGTGTTAATTTGCAAATTAACACCCCAACTATGTGAGGTATAAATTTGCTTTTCTTTTAACCCACAAGGGGTATGAGAAAAGTTTTAGAATAAAACTTAAGGGGTAACAATGGCAGTTTCTAAAAGTAGTTTTAATTTTCAAAAAGCAGACTTACAAAGAGCCGAAGAACACAATTCAAGAACTTCAAAAATTACATATCTTTTAAAACATATTGATTCTAATAAAGTAAATGAAAACAAAAGATATATGGACTATGACAAATTTAAAAAATTAGCAATTGATTCATACAAACAAAAACATAATCAATCTATGCAGAAAAAACAAGTTGATAATCTATTTTTAGAAGCAGTGATAAATTTAAAAGAAGAACATAATTTAAAAGATATTGAAAAACTCTTTACAGAACTTAAAAAAGAGTTTATAGGATTTGAATTACTTGATGTCTCTATCCATAGAGATGAAGGAGTCTTTTTAGATAGTCCATATCCTGAAAATGAATTAGTCTATGACAGTATCAATTTAAAATGGTATCACGATGATTTAGATGTTACAGATGAGATTATTGATTATAAACCAAGTAAGGATATCTTTTATAATGAAGATACAAAAAATTGGTATTTAGATAAAGAATTTAAAATAAAAGCTGATATGTCAAAGTTACAATTAAAAATGAATTATCATGCACATACTATATTTTCTTTATATGATTTAGATACTTGTAAGAGCGCAAGATTAAGCAGAACTCAAATGTCTTTACTTCAAACAAAAGTAGCTGAGTTTTTAAAAATGGAAAGAGGAACAGTTTGGAGCAAAACTAAAAGAAAAAATCATTTTCAGATAAAAGAGGAACATGCAAAAGTTAGAGAACAAAAAATAAAAAAGAAAGCTTCTAATAATGATTTAAAAGAGATTATTAAACAACAAAGAAAAGAACTTCAAAAGTTAGGTGCAAAAAGGGAAGAACATGCAAAACTTGAAGCTTTACATAAAAGCTTAAAAATACAATTAGAAGATGATAATTTAAGTATAGAAGATATTGAAAATATTGTTAGTAATGCTTCATATTTTAAAACTGAATATGAAAAGTTAAAAATCAAAATTGATGAAATTATTAATGAAAATATTGAGTTAAAAGAATCTCTTAAAGATGTAAAAGATGAAGTTGAAATATACAAACAAGTAATTAAAACTTTAGAAGCTGATATTGAAAAACTTAAAAATAAAAGTACAATGTATTTAAATTTAAATGCAGATGTAAGTAAAGAACTAAAACAAGCTAAGTTTACTTTAACAAGCTTATATAATGAACTTGAAAAATCAAAAGAATCTAATAAAAATCTTCATTCAGAGAATAGAGATCTAAAAGAATATATACAAGCTTTAGAAATTGAAAATGATAAGCTTAGAAAAGAAAATATAAGCTTGTATCAGACTATTGATAATATGGATGAAAATTCACATCAAAATATAATGAGTAGAATAAAGCAACATACAAATAACTACCAATCAAAAGCAGAACCTTTAGAAGAAAGTTCAAATCAAAATAACACTAAAAGAAAATTTAGAAAAAAATAAAAAGGAATAAAAAATGAGTTTAGAAGATAAAGAGAATAGTCAAGAAGATTTTATTAGTAATGAGGAACATAAAAGTAGAATGGAAAGAATAAAAGCTTTTGTAAGTAAAAGTAGTATAAGAAATAGTCCTATTGTTAATATAGGTAATGGAAGTGAAGAAAAAGAGTCAAATGCAGAGACTTTTAATAGTGATAATAAACTAAAATTAGAGCCTATTCCTGATACTTCACATCTCAAAAAGAAAGTTAATAGATAAGAAATATTGATTTTATCCTGTTAATATATTAATGATTACTCAATATTGATAATTTCGTTAATATATTATCTAGACAATATAATATATTAATTGGATATTATTAAAAAATAGCTATTTGTTAATATATTAGTTGGACAAATAGTAAAACATAATATTTTAAAAGGATTACTTGTTATAAATAACAAGTAATTTAAGTTGTTAAGTAGTAAAAAGTATATAAATACTTGATATTTGTAACAAGTAATAAAATGAAAGTGATAAATTATGAATAATAAACAGATAAAAGAAATATTCAATGTAGACAAAAAAGAGGTTAAAAAGTTTAATAAAAACCTCTATCAATTATTAGAAAATTTAGACTACGAAGTGGCAAAAGAACTTACTTTAAAAAGAACTAAAGAACAATATATAAAAGTGTTAGAAAATGAAAAATATTTTACTTCTTTGCTAGATTTTGAAGAAGAATTATATCCAATGCTTCTAAGTAGAAACTATTTCTTGTGGAAAAGGTATGCAGAAGATAAAAGCTTATCCAAACAGGCTAGAATGAGAGGTGCATATTTATATAGCTACCTAACTAGAAAACCCTTAAAATTAAAGTTTGATGTAAATAGTTTTAAGGATAAACCATCTTTTTACCATAATAATAAAACACCTGAAATTGATGGTATAGCTAAAATGTATGGTTTAAAAAATGGACTAGATAATCTAAGATTTAATCAATTTAAAAGGGAGTGTTAGAAATTCCGTGTCAATCTGATAAAATTAAAATATCAAGGATTGACAATGGAAGAACAATTTGACTTCGATGAAGTTTTAAAAGAATTTAGAAGTGGAAAGAAACTTACAGGTAAAGGTGGACTTTTATCTCCACTTATAAAACAACTCACAGAAGCAGCTTTAGAAGCTGAAGTGGAATCGCATATTGCTAATGATGTTCTAAATGGAAATAAGAACAGAAGAAATGGTGTCAATAAAAAAACTATCAAAGGCACCAGTGATGGAACCTTTGAACTTGAAACCCCAAGAGACAGAAATGGTACCTTTGAACCTCAAATAGTAAAAAAGCATCAAACTACAATCTCAAATGAAATAGAAGAAAAAATACTTTCAATGTATGGACTTGGAATGAGCTATAATGATATATCATCTCACATTGAAGAGATATATAACGTATCTATATCAACAGCAACCATAAGTACAATTACAGACAAAATTATATCAAAGGTTAAAGAGTGGCAAAGCAGACCACTTGATTCAATTTATCCCTTTGTATGGCTTGATGCTATTCATTATAAAATAAAAGATGGTGGTAAGTATGTATCAAAAGCCGTTTATACTGTTCTTGGAGTTGATATGGAAGGGAAGAAAAATATATTAGGGTTATATCTATCTGAATCTGAAGGAGCCAATTTCTGGCTTAGTGTTCTAACCGATTTAAACAACAGAGGATTAAAAGATATACTCATTGCTTCTGTTGATGGTTTAAAAGGCTTTCCTGAAGCTATAAAGACAATATTTCCACAAACTGAGGTACAACTGTGCATTATACATCAAATTAGAAATTCGATAAGATATGTGGCTTCTAAAAATCATAAAGAATTTATGTCTGATTTAAAACCTGTTTATCAAGCGGTATCTAAAGAAGTAGCCGAGCAAGAACTTCAAAAGCTTGATGAGAAGTGGGGTAAACTCTATCCTATTGTTATTCAATCTTGGCAAAATAAATGGGAAAATCTATCTGTGTACTTTAAATACCCGCCAGAGATTAGAAAGGTCATTTATACGACCAATATTATTGAATCTGTACATCGTCAATTTAGAAAACTGACTAAAACCAAAGGAGCATTTCCTAATGAGAATTCACTTTTAAAACTGCTCTATATGGGAATACAAAATGCTACTAAGAAATGGAATATGCCTATGTGGAATTGGAACCTTACCCTCTCTCAATTGGCTATATTTTTTGAAGGCAGATTGGAGGATGAACTTAAAATTTAAAAGATTATATGAAGTATTAATATATATTTTTAATGTTATAAAATTACTAAATTCTTAAAGAGCGTTTTATACTCTCTTTAAGAAGTAAAAGTGCTGTTAGTTTGTTTTTGAATAGGAGGACAAGGAACGGTTCCATAGGAACAGAAAACACAACAGTCTTCTCCTATTGGTCTAATAACTTCATTACAATTTTTACATTGATAAAAGAATTGACATGCATCAGTTGGCATAGTCTCTTCTTCTTTATGTCCACACTTAGGACAAGTGATTATTGATTTTAACTGAATTTCCATAACTTACTCCTTTTATGATAACTCTTTAATAACCTTTTTGACATCCTTTAGACAACATTTTCCAGATGGATTTTGATGTTCACAATCACACCCAATACTATTCATTTTTCCAGAAATATCTTCAATGGCATTTGTTTTACCAAATTTACTTATTTCATCAGATATTTTCTCTTTTGTCCAATTAAAACAGTAACAAACTGTTTTAGGACTTGACCATTCTTTTATGCCAACTTCTTTTATTAAATGCTCTTGTTTAATTATCTCATTAGGTTTAAAATAGATAACTTCACAATTTGGAGTTTGGCAATAAAAGAAGTCTTCAATTGATAAAAGTTCTTTTATATACTCATTTTTAACTAAAGATTTAATGGTAATAGGCGATACCTCTTTAGCTTTGTCTTTACAAATGGGGCAGACGTCTTTTGTATAAAAACTTAACATCAATTATCCTTTTCAATTTTCTTATGCGTAGTAGATGTAAAACCTGTTGTATCAATTGCCTTTTTAATATCTTCAATTGTTGTTTTACTACTATCAAACTTTATATTTGCATTTCCAGTTTTATATGATATATCTAAATTAACTATACCATCTTGTGTATGTATTGCATTACCAACGGTAGCCTCACAAGCTGGACAAGTCATATCTGAAATTTTCACATCATATGTAACTATATTTTTTTCTTGTACAATCACAACATCTTTTTTACTATCTTCTTTTATAAAGTAATCTCCATAATAAGGAAAAGAAATCGTTACAATTGCAAATACTGTTACTAAAGATAAGAATGTTTTTGTTCTTACAAAACTTATTTTCTCTTGGGTTTCACACTCACAAGAAATTTCTTCTTTTGGTTTTAGTTTTTCCCACCAAACATAAGCTAATACTAATACAGTCAATCCTATAAAATAAGGTCTAAATGGGTCTAACCAAGAAAATGTAGAAGCTAAACCTGCTGAACCTGCTAATACAGCTAAAACTGGAGTAATACAACACAAGGAAGCTCCAAGTGAAGCAATAATACCTGTTAGAATTTTTTTATCCATAACTTACTCCTTAATACTGTTTTCAAAAAAGTGTTTAATATCATCATTAATAAAATAAAAGATAGTTGCTCCATCTCTTACATTATCAATAACATTACCATCTTTTAATTTTCTTAAATGCTGTGAAGTTGCTGATTGACTGATATTTAAAATATCACTAATATCACAGACACATAACTTTTCATAATTAATTAATAAATAAACAATTGAAAGTCTGGTTTCATTACCTACTAAAGAGAATATTTCACTTTTCTTTTTTAGTAAGTTCTTCTGCTCTTTTATTAAATCCTGTGCCTGATTGATTAGTTCATAATCAACTTTTTTTCTAATACATTGTGGGTTTATATTCATAAGATTCCTTTCTTATTTAAACATATTATAATATTCTAATATGTAGAGTTTGTGTAGTTGTAAAGAAAAGTAATTAAAGGATATAATTTTTTAAAATCTTTAAATTTAAGTTTGGATATGATAGGATTTCCATATCAGATTTTAAATTGACACGTAATATTTAACGGTCTCATTTAAAAATACAGGGAGTTTTTAACGGTCTCCTTGCCACTCACCTGTAAGTTTTTATACATTTTATAAATTATTTGTTGTTTCTTTTATACTCTTTAAAAATTGTTTTAATAATTCCATTTTCCTCTATTTCTTTTGATAATTCAAAATTACCTTCGTTTCTTATTACTATTGCCATACGAGATCTCATTTGCTTAATAAAAAAATATATCCATAAAAATATTCCAATACCAAATATAATTGGCACATAAATATGTGGATTTATATTATTATCATTTGCTTTACTGTTGATTTTATATTCTTTTGAAGTACCAACAAATGCTCTTTCTTGACTATTCCCAAATTTAAAATAATTAATATTCTCATTATTTTTATTTGTGTTGTTATTCACATATTTACTAGTATTAGATTTATTATATAAATCAATAAAGTAACTCATACTATAGGTAAGACCACACATTATCGTAAAAGCTATAAGAAAAGAAGCCAATAAACTTCCAAGAAATATTTTTGTCATTTGATATCCTTCAATTTAAAATATAGAAAACTATATAACTTTATATAGTTTTCCAAATTTTTTATATTATTTTATGTATTAGATACTTATTTGTAATTTTATAAAATAAGTTTATTCTCTATTTTTTAGTACTTCACAAATTTCTCTGTAATCTTCTCTTATTGCTTTTTCTAAGTCCGATTGTTCCTCAATTGATAAATCTTTTTGTGGTAAGCTATCAAATAAATCTTCATGTTCCTTTTTTAACCTTTGTAAATCTTCATTAGAAAGGTCATTAAATGTTTTATTTACTTCTAACAAAGTGCTTACTAAATCTAAGTTTACTTTTGCCTGTGGCTCTGTTTTTTTTACTATTATGCTTTCAAGATTAGAATTATATTGATAGTCTGTTCCTGTTGCTAAATCATTTTCATACATATTTATCCTTTTTAATAGTTTTAAAATTCTTTTACTTTATAGTTTTTACTTTTTTAAGCTTGTATTTTTTCTATAATTTTTTCTTTTTTTAACAATTTATTATAACAAAAAGTATTCAAAAAATAATTTATAATTCAATTAAATTTTTATATAATTAAATTTAAATATATTACAAGGTTAAAATATGGCATTAATTAATTGTGAAGAATGTGATGAACAAATAAGTGATAAAGCTTATAGCTGTCCTCATTGTGGAAATCCAATGACGCAAAAAGAAAGTAATATCTTAAGTGAAAAAATAAATAATGAAAACACAACAATAAATAAAAAAGATGAAGAAATCAAAATTATTGGTGATGAGTCTTTAATTGAACCAGGTTTAGGTTTTTTTGGCGGAGCAGGCGGCTTTATTCTATTTCTGGGTTTTTTAGGTTTATTTGAAGGAGAAATGCAAAATTTTATTATATCTATAATAATTGCATCTATTTTATTTTTTATTCAAAGTAAATTTTCAAAAAAACCAAAAGAACGATATGCTAGGAGTTTAGAAGTATATAAATATTTTAAAAAGAAGTTTCCATTATTAAGTGAATTTGTACCAGAAAAACATGATACCTTAGATGTAGTAAATCTTAAATCTAAAGATTTTGATAGAATTATGTTTAATTTATATAAACATGCTTATAATTTAAATGCTGATGCAATAATAATTAATAGTGATAATGTGTCAACACATGTAAATGGAAGCATATCTTCAAGAAGTGGAGGAAGTGTTTCAAGTACAAATATACACCATCTTAATGCAACAGTTGTGAAGTATAAAGATCTATGAAGATGAATAAGAAAAAAGAATACGTATGCACACCTATTGAAAAAGTAATTGATAACAAGATTCAAAAAAATATTTCTATAGATTTTTTGTATAAAGTAATTGCATATTTATTAGGAGTTGTTTTTTTCTCAATTTTTTGCATATTGCTATTTCAATTTACATTAGATAAGTTTATAACTTTACTTGCTCCATTAGGAATTATACTGTCTGCATCAATTGCTTCTTTAAGTGTTTTAAAGAGTATAAATAATACAAAGAAAATAGAATTAAGAAAAAGAAAAGAAAAAGAAAAATCTATCAAAATTAGAATGAAAAGCTATTTATTGCAGCTTTGTACCGTAATTAATTTGTTTGAAAAGTCTTATGTTGACACATATAGTGAAGAACTTATTGCAACTAAAAGTTACTATAATTTAATATCATCTCTTTTAGTAAAGGATTTGATTTTTTTAAGAGAAGCATTTATTAATGACACTGAAATTTTTTCAAGTAAGTATAGTTATGATATCTCTCATTTTATTGTACTTTTTAATGATTTTGAAACTTTACATAAATTGGGAATTGAGAATATTGGTGATAAAAGGATATCTCTTAAACAAGGTATTACAACTCAAGATATTCATGAATTACTTAATGAAATAATAAAAAAGTATAATTTAAAATTAAGTTTTGGTGCTTCAGCTTACAATAAATGTTTCATTAATCTAAAATTAGTAGAAGAATATGAAAAACTAAAAAAAAGTTAGAATAAATAATTTATTTTCTATATTCAGTAAATAAAAAGATTTTATTTAACGGTATTTAATACGGTACTATAAAATAGCTACATTACTAAAGTATCCATAAAATAGTATGTATATTGATATAATTTAGTTCCAAATCGTTCCTGTTAAACTTCTACCAAACTAATAAAATAGTATAGGAATACATTCCTATGCTCATTTTACAAAACTACTAAATAACTTAAAAAATACCTCTAATTGTAACATTAAAATTAAATATAATAAAAGTAATATTGTGCAATAATTATAAATATATTACATAATTATAATAAGAAGGAGTTAATTATGTTATCTAACAAAATGAAAATGGCTTTACCCATTTTAGTTGCAATATTTATTGCTATACTTCCGACTCCCGAAGGTCTTACAGCAAATGCTCATTACTTTTTCGCAGTATTTATTGGTGTGATTGTAGGCTTAATTTTAGAACCTATTCCTGCAGCAATGATTGGATTAGTAGGTGTTGCATTTAGTGCTACTTTTGGATTAGTAAGTGATAGTGCAAAAGCGAGTAGAGATTGGGCATTAAGTGGTTTCTCAAATGGAGTTATCTGGCTTATCTTTGCGGCATTTATGTTTGCACTTGGTTATAAAAAAAGTGGTCTTGGAAAAAGAATTGCTTTATTATTAGTAAAAAAACTAGGGAAAACTTCTTTAGGTTTAGGTTACGCAGTGGCATTTGCAGATGGAATTTTATCTCCATTTATGCCTTCAAATACTGCAAGAAGTGCAGGGACAATTTTCCCAATTGCGATTAATATTCCTCAGATGTTTAATTCAACACCAGAAAATGAACCTAGAAAATTAGGAGCATATATTTCATGGGTTGCTATTGCAGCTACTTGTGTAACTAGTTCGATGTTCTTAACAGCACTAGCTCCAAACCTTTTAGCAGTTTCTTTAGTTGAAAAAAATGCTGATATAGTTATTACTTGGGGACAATGGTTTTCAACACTAGCAATAGTTATGATTCCACTGTTTTTATTAGTACCATATTTAGCATACCTTATTTATCCACCAGAACAAAAACACTCTCCTGAAGCACCAGCTTGGGCAGCAGAAGAGCTTAAAAAAATGGGTTCAATAACTCAAAAAGAGTTAATCATGCTTGGACTTGGGATTTTAGCTTTAGTATTATGGATATTTGGTAAACAAATTGGTGTAAATAGTACAGTTGCCGCTATCTCTGTATTATGTTTATTAGTTTTAACAAATGTAATTTCATGGGAAGACGTAATTACAAATAAAGCTGCAATCAATGTATTTATTTGGTTCGCCACTTTAGTTGCAATGGCCGGTGGTCTTAAAAAAGTAGGATATTTAGATTGGGCAGCAGGATTAATCTCTACTTGGCTTGAAGGTTTATCTCCTTCAATAGTAGTATTAGTTCTTGTCGTTTTATTCTTCTTATTCCACTATTTATTTGCAAGTGTTACTGCACACGTTGTAGCACTTTTACCTTTATTTATTGGAATTGGTGTAAATCTTATTCCAGCTGATATGGTTCACTCTTTAGCACTATTATTAGTTGGGTCTTTAGGTTTAATGGGAATTTTAACACCATATGCAACAGGACCATCACCTATATGGTATGGAGCTGGGTATATATCTCAGGCAAAATGGTGGATGTTAGGAGCAATCTTTGGAGCTATTTATTTAGCGGGACTTGTTCTTTTAGCACTATTTATTATATAAAGAAGTAGCACTTTTTAAGTGCTACTTTTATAAAATAACTCTATGACACCCTTTCAAAAATTTAATAAATGGTTTGATGAAAACTCAAATAAGATTCTTTGGATTGTTTTAGGATTGCAAGCTTTAATTGTAGCAATTGCAAGTTATAATAATTAGTTCATAAAGTACATAAGTATCTTTAAAATTTATTCTTCTATAACTGCCTTATAAATATAATTTCTAAAAAATGAAAGGCATATCTTGAAAAAACTTATTTCAACTTTAGCAATCGCAGCAGCTACAATTGCAAATGCACACTTTTTGACATTTTTACCATCAACAGACAATGTTAACTCTAAAGAACAATCAAATATAAAGTTTGATGCCATGTTTATACATCCTTTTGAGCAAACTGGTATGACAATGGAAAAACCTTTTGGGATTTATGTAGGAAATAAAAAAGAGGAACTACCTTTAAGTGAAACTACAAAGTTTGAGCACAAAGCTTGGGAGACTTCATACAAAATAAAAAGACCTGGTGTTTATCAGTTTTTTGTTCAACCAGAACCATATTTTGAACCTGATGAAGGGAAATATATTTCTCATGTACCAAAATCAATTATTTCAGCATATGGAATGGAAGATGGATGGGATGAACCACTTGGATTAAAATATGAGATTATTCCAACAACAAAGCCATTTGCTTTATATGCAGGAAATATCTTTTCAGGAAAAGTTTTACACAATGGTAAACCTGCAAGTAATGTAGAAGTAGAAGTTGAACTTTATAATGAGTTTGGATTAAAAGCACCAAGTGATACTCATATTACTCAAGTTGTTAAAACAGATGAAAATGGTAATTTCTCTTTTGCTATGAACCATAAAGGTTGGTGGGGATTTGCTGCACTTATAGAAGAGGGTGAAAAAGAGTATAAAGGAAAAATGTATCCTATTGAAAATGGTGCATTAATTTGGATTAAGGCTTACTAGAAATGCATATCTCTGATGGAATTTTGACAAGTGAAGTAGCTATAGGAACAGCTGTACTAACAGTTGGTCTTTTAGCCTTATCTTTTAAGGATTTAAAAAACAAAAATATAGCTATAGTTTCAGCTATGTCTGCACTATTTTTTATAGCTTCTTTTGTACATATTCCATTAGGTTTTGTTCAAATACATTTAATACTTATTGGAATAATAGGTATTGTTTTAGGAGCTCAAGTATTTCTTGCTATTTTTATAGCACTTCTTTTACAAGCAACACTTTTAGGTTATGGTGGAATTAGCTCCTTAGGTGCAAACTTAATTATCATGTCCTTACCTGCATACCTAATATATTTAGCATCAAAAATGCAATTGTTAAATATATTTCCAGAAAAACTAAAATATTTTATGATAGGATTCTTAGCAGTTTTACTATCTACTTTATTACTAGCTTTAATATTGGCTTTATCAAAAGAAGAGTATTTATACGCATCTTACACAGTATTTTTAGCAAATGTTCCAGCTATGTTTATAGAAGGTTTAGTAACGCTATTTTTAATAAACTATTTAAAAAAATCAATTCCTGATTTGTTAGACGAGGCAAAAGTTTGAGAATAGCTCTCTTTTTATGTTTTTTATCATTAAGTTTGTTTGCCCATAAGCTAAACCTATTTTTAGATTATGAAGAAGACAAACTTTATATATACTCTTATTTTAACTCTGGTAGTCCATGTAAAAATTGTAAATTAGAACTTTTTGACTCAAAACAAATACTGCTAAAAACTTTAAAAACTAACGAAAAGGGTGAATACTTTTTAAAAGATTATGAAAACGTAACTTACGTAAAAGTTGAAGCTATAGGTGGACACTCTACAAAAGGAAAAATTGACAATGCTTTAACTGAAGCAAAAGATAAAAAAGCCAAGCTAAAAAGTGAAAACTCACTTTTGTCATCTATTATTGCAATTGCTTTAATAATCTTAATTTTCATAGGTTTAAAAAGAATTAAAAGATGATAAGTCTTTCTCCCACTGCTAGTTTTGTAGCTGCAATTTTTTATTCAATTTTTATTAGTTTTTCAAATGTTGAAATTCTTTATTTTCTTCCTTTAGCTTATGTTTTATTTTGTGAATATAAAAACTTTTTTCAAATATTAAAAAGAGTAGTTTTACTTAATATTTTTATTGTGATGATTTTTATAGTTTTACTTTTACAAACTTCTTTAGAAGAAGCTTTGAATATCTACTTACGAACAAATATGATTATAGCTTTTAATATTGCATTATTCTTCCGTTCTAGTGGTTATGATATTGTAAGAGCTTTAAATGATTTGAGATTTCCAAAAAGGGTTGTTAGTTCAATATACTTTACTCTAAAAATGATACAAGTTTTAAGTGATGAATTAAAAACAATAAGACAGACTTTAAAGGCTAGAGGTTTTAAAGCTAGTTCTTCACTTTTTGCATATGAAACTTATGGAAATCTATTTGGACATATTTTTGTTAAATCTATAAGAAAAGCCCAAGCTTTAGAGCAAACTTTTAACCTAAGAGGTTTTCATGGTAGAATATACCTTATAAATACTATTAAAATCTCTTATTATGATTTAATACTAATATTCTTAATCACACTTATTTATATAAAAAGGTTTATTGTATGAGTTGCTCAATAAATGTAAAAAATGTATCCTATGAGATAAATGAAAGAGTACTTTTTCAAGATATTACTTTAAATGTTTCCCATGAAGAGAAAATAGCAATTGTTGGTTCAAATGGAAGTGGGAAAAGCTCTTTTTTAAAAATTGTTGCAGGACTAATAAAACCAAAAGAGGGTGAGGTATTTTTATTCCATGATAAAATGGAAAAACTAAAAGACTTTAGAAAATATAGGTCTGATATTGGATATTTACCTCAAGATGTAAATGACTTTTTTTTATGTCCTACTGTGATTGAAGATGTAATGTTTAATCTAAGAGCAAAGGGAATAAAAAAAGATGATGCTTATAGCAAAGCTTTTGAGATTTTAAAAGAGTTAGAAATTGAGCATTTAGAAAATAGAACTATTTATGATTTAAGCGGAGGTGAACAAAAAATAGTAGCCCTTGCTAGTATTTTAATTACTAAACCAAAGATTTTATTACTTGATGAACCTACAAATGCTTTAGATGAAGAAGCAGAAAAGAAAATAGTAAATATTTTGAATAGTATAAAAAAATCGATGATTATAGTTTCACATCATAAGTCATTTATTGAAAGTCTAGCTCCGACAATTTATAGATTAAAAGAAAACTCTTTAGAAAAAATCAATTAGCAAATTAATTGCTAAGAATTTTAGATATACTTACGCTAATATATTACATAGGACAATCATGGATTTTAATAAATTAGATACTAAAACAAAAGAAGAGTTAAGCTCTCAGTTTAAAGAGTATTGTGAAACTTTAGGTGGGAAGAACTTTTTTTTAACTGCATTAGAAGAGATAAGAGATATTAAACCAAACCCTTTATTAAATAAAAGTGGTGCTTTTCATACAAGTAAAGTAAGAATCTCATTAAGTAAATCTTTATTTAAAGATACATTTACAACGCTTTTTGATTCAATAAGAAGAGAAGAAAAAGTTGGTGATATGTTAGATGGAATCAATCCAAAAGAGTATAAAGTTGTAATGAATATGATTAAAACTTTAAAGCCAACTACAGTGACTTTTGAATCAAAAGATTCAGGCGAGTCTTTCTCTTTTTCTATCTTAGATACAAGTGTTGAAAAGAAAACTAAAGTAACTTTTGCTTTTAAAGCACTTTTCTTTTACCATTTAGATGAGGCTAAAAAAGCTTTAGCTTACGAAGCTAAATAGATGATAAGAGACCCAAAAGAAAGAGACGATATTAACATAGGATTAAAAGTTAATATCGTTTTGAAAAAAGATCAAAGAACAAATAAACTTACACAAGGTGTAGTAAAAAAGCTTTTAACAAACTCTTCATATCACCCACATGGAATAAAAGTTCAGTTAGAAGATGGACAAGTAGGAAGAGTAAAAGAGATTTTATAATGACTTTATATGTAGATGGTGATGCTTTTCCTAACCTTTTAAAACCTATTCTTTTAAGAGCAATAGAAAGGTTAGGTTTAAAAACCCTTGTAATAGCAAACAAAAAAATCAATATTGGTAAATCTTCAAATATCACTTATATGGTAGTAGACCAAGGAGCTGATGAAGCTGACAACAAAATAGTTGAGCTTTTACAAGAGGGTGATTTAGTTATTACTGCTGATATTCCTTTAGCTTCTAGGACTATAGAAAAACAAGCCCATGCAATAGACCACAGAGGCTTAGAGTACACAGAAGATAATATAAAAGAGTGTCTAGCAGTTAGAAATCTAATGCAAGAGATACGTGATAGTGGGGAAATAACAAAAGGTCCTAGTGCCTTTACACAAAAAGATGCACAGAAGTTTGCAAACTCTTTAAATGCATTTTTGCAAAAGATTAAATAGTTAGTAAGCTAGTAACTATTATTTTCATTTACAATTTTTCTATCTTCATAAATAATATGCCCAATTAGCCATATATCAATATACTCTATTAATTTTCTTTCAAAATCAATTAATGTTAAAAGAGGAATTGATTTAATAAAACTGTTCATTTCATTTATGATTTTTTTATGTTGGGCAATATGCTCTTTTAAATGTGGATATTCAATACTAGCCATATACTTTTCTTCATTTTCAAAGTGATACTTCATGTATTCATATAATTTATTAATAGTAATCTTTATATGTTTTTTAATATCTTTGTCGTGATAGTTTAATGCCTCAATTGCAAGTTTAAAAAGCTCCTTGTGCTCATTATCTATCTTTTCATTTTTCACTTCATAACTATTTTTCCATGCAAAGTGCTTTTTTAAATCCTCTCTTGATTTCATAGTATGATGAACTTTTTTATCTACAAGTAGGATATGTTGTAATAAATTTGTATTAATAAAATCTGATAACTCTTTTATATTCTCTTCAATAGATGATGTTTTTAGTTTCTTGATTAATTGATTTAGTTTATTCACTATTTCTTTATGAATACTTTTATGCTCTTCTACATTTTTATATCCAATAGACTCCATATAGTTTTCTTCATTTGAAAAATGAAACTTTGTATATTTGATAAGCTCTTTAATAATTGACATAAGTTCTGCTTTATTATTTTGACACTTATATGCCTTAGAAGCAATCTCAAAAAGCTTTTTATGTTCTTGGTCAACTTTTTCATGTCCAATGCTATAAGCACTATCCCAAGTTGCTAAATATGTGTTCAAGTACTTTCTCCTTTTCAATAAACTACATTGTTGAGGTTATAACTAATTTTTTTCTAATAGTTGGATACTTTTATTTTCAGTTACAATAAATTTAATCTTTAGTTTATCTAATTTACTTGTTATGGTTACTAGATCTCTAATACAAGCTGCATTTTCATGTATTCTAGTTCTTTCTATACTATTCTTTTCCAAACAGTACACATAGTAATAAGAATTTAGTTCATCTAATATTTTATAAATTGTATCTACCATCTAATCAATCCTCTTTCTAATATAATTTTATTACATTAGTGTTTCAATTTGCGTTGCATTTATATAAAATCATGTATAATAAAAAATATTATTAGGGCGTAAATAAAAGTGAAGAAAATTATAATTTATATATTTTTATGTGTTAATTGTTTATATTCTAAGGAACTAACACCAATTAGTTTGCAATTAACTTGGATGTATCAGTTTCAGTTTGCTGGTTATATTATGGCAAAAGAGAAAGGCTTTTATTCTCTAAAGGGTTTAGATGTAACTTTAAAAGAGTATAAAGCTAATAATGCACCAATCTATGAAGTAAGAGATGGCAAAGCACAGTTTGGAATAAGCCGTTCAGATTTAATTATTCATAGACTTAATGGAATGGCAAACTACTTACAATTGTTTGCTTTGTGCCAAGCTTCTCCTTTAGAACTTAATACTATAGAAAAACGTGGAATCAAAGAATTATCAGACTTAAAGGGCAAAAAGATTTTGTATTTTGATACCCCTGAACTTTTTGCATCAATTTATGGAATGCTTGAAACAAATGGGATTAAATCAGATGATTATACATGGGTTAAAGCAAAGGGATATGACTTAGAAGAGATTATGGATGGTAGAGCAGATATTGTAGCTGGTTATTCAACTATTACTCCAAATATTTTTAAAAATAAAGGTTATAATCCAGTCTCTTTCCATCCTAAAGATTATGGATTTGATTTTTATGGTGATATCCTTTTTACAACTGATGAGTATGCAAAAGAAAATCCACTTATTGTAAAAAACTTTTATGAAGCATCTTTAAAGGGATGGGAGTATGCATTTGCTAATGTTGATGAAACTATAGATGTTATAAAAGAAAAATATAATACTCAAAATTTAAAAAAAGAGTTATTAGAGTATGAAGCAGATGCTTTTAAAGAGCTTGCATTTTTTCCTGGAATTCCTTTTGGAGATATAAATCCTGTTAAGTTAGAAAAGATTGCAAATACCTTTAAACTTTTAGGAAAAACAGAAAGTACAAAAACAGACTTTACAGATTTTATTTATACAAGTAAAGATAAAAATAGCTACCTAACAAAAAAAGAGAAGGCTTATATAAAAGATAATCCAGTTATAAAAGTAGGAGTGAAAAAAGATTCAGTTCCTATAGATTTTATAAATAAACTTGGATTGCATAGTGGCGTTGCTAATGATATTTTAAAGTTTGTTTCTCAAAATACTGGACTTAGATTTATTTATATACAAGATACAGAGAGTATTCAAAAGCTTGAAAAAAAAGAGTTAGATTTAATTATTACAATACAAGAGCTTAATAATAAAAATTTTCTATCTACGAAAACTATTTTTAACTTAAAAGAAGAAAAGTTTATCAAGGATATAACCCAAGATGACAATAGTATCAAACAGATAAAAACACAAAATATTCCAATCTCTTTTACGTTACATAAAGATAATCAGGTATTAAAAAGTATTCTTTTAAAAACTATTGAGAAATTAACAGTTGAGCAAAGAAAAGCAATCCATAATAAATGGGTTCCAAAGGTTATAAAAGAGAGTTTTGATTGGACTATAATTTGGCAAATATTAACTTTAGCAGCACTTATAATTATCTTACTTCTTTATAAAAATATCCAACGAAAAAAAAGTGAAAAAATAAGGTTATCGAAACAAGTTGATGAAAAAACAAAAGATTTACAAATTGCATTAGAAGATAAAGCTTTATTATTAAAAGAGTTAAATCATAGAGTTAAAAATAATATGCAAATGATTATCTCTTTATTAAGGTTACAAGAAGACAGCATAAAAGATGAAAAGTTAAAGTCAATTTTGTTGACTATTCAAAATAGAATTAATGCAATGAGTCATTTTCATGAGTTACTGTATACACAAAATAATACTACTCATATCCATGCAGATGATTATATAGAGTTACTTATTAGTGATTTAAAAAGTGGATTTGAGTCAAATATTGATATAGAGTATGACATTAAAGTGGATTTGGATATTTCACAAGCAATCTATGTAGGGATAATATTAAATGAGCTGATAACCAATGCCATAAAATATGCATATGATGATGACTCTGGTCTTATTTTTATAGAATTAAAAAGAGAGAAAAATATTTACTACTTAAGAGTAAAAGATAATGGTAAGGGTTTCCAAAAAGAGTCTAGTAAAAACTCTTTAGGAATGACATTAATAAAACTTTTAGTTCAAAAGCAATTAAAAGGAAGCGTTGTGTTTAACTCTAATAATGGAGTTGAAGTAAATATTCAATGGAGTAATAATAAATGAAAATACTAGTTGTAGAAGATGAATCAATTGTATCCTTTGATATTCAAATGGCATTAGAGTCTTTTGGTTACATTGTTACCGATACAGTTGAAAACTATGACGATGCTATAAACAGTGTAAAAGAAAATATGCCAGACTTAATCTTGCTTGATATTAATTTAGAAAACTCTAAAGACGGTATTGAGATTGCAAAGACAATTCAAGAATTTAAAGATATAGATATTATTTATTTAACTGCTTTTACTGATGACAAGACTATTGACCGTGCAGTAGAAACTAATCCTTTGGCATATTTAGTTAAACCCTTTAATCGCAATGAATTAAAATCTACATTGAAACTTGCTTTACATAAAATGGATTTAAAAGAGTTAGATAATAAGCATATCTCTTTAGGAGATGGATTTACTTATGATAAAGAGAACAAGAATTTATATTTTAATACTGTTCCTGTTAAGTTAAGTCAGAAAGAGGAAAAGCTTTTAGAACTCTTGCTTGAATCAAAAAACTCAATAGTCTCTTTTTCAGATATTGAATATAATATTTGGCCAGAAAAAGCAATTGCAGATAGTACTTTAAGAAGTCTTATTTTTAGGCTAAGAAGTAAACTAAATCATAAAGTTATTGAAACTATTCCAAGTTTTGGTTGTCGAATTGTGATTTAATAATCTTTCAAATTGTAATACTTTATTTGCTCTTGTAAATATTTAGATAATATTCCTTCATGAATTTAACCAAAGAACAAAAAGATATTATAAAAGCTGTTAGTAGAAATAAAAACATAAAGATAAATGCCTTTGCAGGTACTGGTAAAACAACTACTTTAAAAGAAGTTGCAAATGAGTATAGTGATAAAAAGATTTTATATCTAGCATTTAATAGTGCAATCAAAAATGAAGCAAGCTCAATTTTTCCAAATAATACAAATGTAAAAACAACCCATGGACTTGCATACTCTGCAATCAAAAAATATACACAAATAGATTTAAACTCACTTGTAAATTATCGTGCAATTGATATCGCAAATGAGTTTAGCATACCTTACACACAAGCAGTTAGCGCACTAAGAATATTTGAAAACTTTTGTAATAATACTCAAGATGAAATCTCAAAAGATGACACTGAGCATAAGACTGCAAAAAAGATGTTTGACCAAATGTTAATTGGTGTTTTAAAGCCCACACATAGTTTTTATTTAAAGTATTACTACCTTCTTATATCAAAAGAGCAAATCCCTCAATTTGAGTATGATATTGTGATGCTTGATGAAGCACAAGATACAAATGAAGTGACTTTAGGTATTTTTGAAGCTTTAAGTTCTAAGGTTAAAGTGTATGTTGGAGATAGACATCAACAGATTTACTCTTTTAGGGGAAGTAAAAATGCCCTTGATAAAATCTCTTGTGATAAAGAGCTTTTCTTATCTCAAAGTTTTAGGTTTAATGAAGAGATTGCTTCTTATGCAAATACTCTTTTACAAAACTTTAAAAATGAAAAAGTAAGTATTCAATCTCACTTAAATCCAAACTCAAAAACTAAAGAGATAAAAAGTCATGGCTATGTATCAAGAACAAATGCTCAGCTTATCTCTGTTATCTCAAAAAGAATAGAACAAAGAAATCCTTTCGTAACTGTTAGAAACCCAGAAGAGATATTTAATCTTAGTATTGAAGTCTATTATTTACTAAATAATGAAAGTGACCAAATTAGAAGAAACCAGTTTTTAAAAGGTTTTAAAGACGAAGAAGAGTTAGCTTCTTATGCAAAAGAGGTTGATGATTTTGAATTAAGAACAGCAATAAAAGTAGTAAAAGAGTATAGTGAGCGAATTTTTGAATTTAAAGAGATAGCTATTAAGTTCTATAAAGCATGGCAAAATAGAAAGATGAACAACTTTGAAAGAAGAATAGAAGAAATTTTATTTTTAACTACAGCTCACACCGCAAAAGGTTTAGAGTGGGATAGTGTAATTGTTGCAGATGATTTTCCAAACTTTGCAGAACTAATCTTCGATTTAGGATGCGATAGTTTAAAGCAGTTTAAAGAAGAGTTGGAAAAACTATCAAATCAAGAGTTAATAGATGAGTTCAATCTTTTTTATGTAGCACTTACAAGAGCAAAGAAGAGTCTTGTAAAAGATAGTGAAAACTTCCATTATCTTATGAGTTCAAAACTTGAAAAACTAATTGACACTAAAATTGATGAAGCAAAAGATAGTTTTGAAAAAGGTGATGAGAAAAAAGCAGTTTCAAAAATGGATTATGATGAGGTTCAAAAACTTAAAGAACAAAAAAATCTTGAGAGTGGTAAAGCTAAAAAAAGTGGCTTAAAATGGAGTTTAGAAGATAGAATAAAACTAAAAAGCCTATTTAAAAAAGATACAAATATAGCTACTATAGCTTCAAAGTTAGAAAGAAGTACAGGAGCTATTTTAGGTGAACTTTTAAAAGGTGAAATTATAAATAGACAAGAGCAAATTCACTTATCAACTTTACTAAAAAACAATCAAAAAGCTAGTAAAAGTAGCCTGTCTTAATATACTAGCTTAAGAGTTTAACGTGATTTCACAAACTACAGGAGCATGGTCACTTTGAACTAAACTACCATCTTGCTTCTCTTGTAAGTGTTTATCAAAAACTTCATAAGAGTTTATTTTCCCAAGATGTTTTTTAAATCTTTTATCAAACTCTTTTGAAACAAAAATATAGTCAATAACATTTCCATATGATTGATAGTAACTAGTAGGTGTTCTTTTAATCTCTTTTTGTTCTGGATGTGGATTATAAACTTTTTTGTCATATAAATAGTAAGCATCATGAAGTAGATTGAAGTTTTTATCTAAGTCTTCATGATAAGCTCTATTTGTAAGAGCATCAATACTTAATGAAAACTCTTTGTCATTTAAATCACAAAGACATACAATAGGCGTTCGTGTTCTTTTAAAATCATAATATAAAGATGAAGTTTCACAAAGTCTTTGTTTTAAAGCAGGGGAGTAATCTTTTTCTAAAGCCTCCTTTATTTTCTCTTTTTTATTCTTTAGTGTATCTTTTTTTGTAAAAATATATTCAAACTCATTTAGTCTATTTGATTTAAAATGGTTTACATAAACTGTTATATTTAAATTGTTTGGAAACTCTATTAAAGCTTTTATTGGAACTCTTGAAAATCTAAATGTTCCTTTGAAGTTATACTTTTTTAGACTATAGCCATTTGCTTTTACTTCTGAGATTTTTTTTATTGGATATTTTGAAGCAAGAGCTAAAGTTGTACTTATATAGATATTTGGATGAGTTTTACTAATTCTTGGTTCATCAACAGTTACAAAGTACTCAAAACCTAACTCTTTTGTTAATTTTTCTAACTCTTTACTTGAAAATACTTCTTGGAAACCTATAACATCACAATTCATATTAGTGATTTGTTCTTTTATCCAAGCTGTTTTTTTATTCCACTCATCTTGATTAAACTTCTCTTTTTTTGTGTAGTATGAGAAAGGAGGAGCACAAAACTGAAAAAGATTAAATGTTGCAAATCTTAGGTTCATCTATTTTTTTGTTCTCCAGTTAAATTTCTTTTTAAAGTCTTCAACCTTCGTTCTACTTTTAGTACTTAGATCTATTTTGCTTTGTTCTATATTATCTCCAAAATCAATATTTAGCATATCTGATTTTGAGAACTTTAAAATTTGAGAAGGGAATACACTTCTATGTCCAGTAAGTAAGAAGGTAATTACTGCACTAATAGCTGCATAATGAGCAATATCAACTCCAAAAAGTTCAACTGCCATAATAGTTGCTGCAATAGGAGCATTTGTAGCTCCTGCTAATACACTTGTAAATCCAAGTGCAGCAAATAGTGCTAAGTTATCTCCCACTAGTGTTCCAAAGAAGTGTCCACTTGTAGCTCCCACATAGAATATTGGAGTGATAACTCCACCACTTCCTCCTGCTCCTAAAGTAACAGAGGTATATAAAGTCTTAGCAATAAAGGAATACCAAGGAATATCTTCTATAAGTTCAGGATTTGAGAAAAATAGTTTTGAAATAGTATCAAGACCCAGACCAAAGAACTGGTCTCCAATAAAAAATGATAAAGCTACAAGAAAAACACCAGCAATAAAGGCTTTTAAATAAGGGTTTAACTTGATAGCTCCTATAGTTACTTCAGCTTGTTTGATAAATATAATAAACATATATGAAACCAAACCAAAAAATACCCCAGCAACTGCAACTTGTAAAATAAGAGTTATATCAAAGGGAATAAAGTCCATGAAATAATAAGTATAATGAACTCCTAATAGTTTAGCTGTTGTATAAGCTGCAAAACCTGCAATAAATGAGGGTAATAAAACATCATACATAATAATACCCACAATTAGTACTTCAATACCAAAAATTGCACCAGAAATAGGCGTTCCAAATACTGAAGCAAAACCCGCACTAATACCACAGATTACAAGTTTTTTTCTATCTTTTGCAGAAAATTTGGCAAGCTTTGAGATAAAAGAAGCAGCACCTGCACCAATTTGTGCTCCTGGACCTTCTTTTCCTACAGAACCACCAGTGAAGATAGTAATAACAGTTGCAACAAGTTTTATAGGAATAACTGCAAAATCTATTTTCCCTTCTTTTTTATGCACAGCTTCAATAATCTTTTCTGTTCCATGGCCTGAAGCACTTGGCGCATAAGTTCTAATAAGAAATACAGTAATAACTAAACCAAAGGGTAATAAAAAGTATGAGGGGAAGGGTAGGAACTCTTTTAAGTTATCTGACTCATGTATAACATTTAAAAAAAATGTAACTATAGCTCCAATTATAGCTCCAATTGCAGAAGATAGAAGCACCCATTTTAATACGCTAAAAAATATAACTGATTGTTCAAGTAGATGTTTTTTCATAGAGAATACTTTGTAATATAAATATCTTTTATAATTTTAGCAAAATAATATGTCATTTATCTGATATAATACGGTAATTAAAAAATTTAAAAAAGGCTTTATTATTATATTAACTAATAAAACTCTAATTGAACAGTTTCAAGACTTTTGTGAAACAAATAAACCAAAGGATATGCAAACAGCAGTAAACTATTTTGCGGTATTTGGTGGACTAAATGTTAAACTTGATTTAACAAAACCTCTACGAACTTTGATTATCAGACATATTTTAGATGAATATTATGAGATACATGACTATATTGAGAAGAAAACTAAAAACTCATCACTTTTTCATAAGATTTTAACAGGGATTTCTTTAGGCGATAGAAGAATCAATAGTGCTTTTAAAAGAGCTGATTTAGATTATGAAGAAGCAATTGATTGTATTGATGACTTAGAAGATTTACAATTTATTACTGAAGAAACTTCAATGGACTTTTTAACAAATCAATTTGAAGAGAATGAATCTGCTGATAAACTTCTTTTTACAACACCATTTTTAAGATTTTGGTTTGCTTTTGTTTCTCCTTTATATAAGGGAATAGCAAGGGAAAATTATGATGAGTGTTTCAAAAAGTTTGATAATTATCAAGCAGAGTTTATGGACTTTATTTTTGAACAGTTATGTCATGAGTATATAAAAGAAATCTTCTCAGATGATGAGATAGAAGAGATAGGAAGATATTGGGATGATGAAAAAAGAGAAATAAATCTTTTAGCCCAAACCACTAGTGGAAAAGTTATAGTTGGACTTTGTAAATATACTAATTCAAAAATGAAAAGTAATGAGATTAACAAACTAAAAGAGCTTTGTTTAGAGTTAGAACTTATTCCTGATTATGTGGTTTTATTTTCAAAGAGTGGTTTTACAAACGAACTTAAGTCTCAAAAAAATGAGAGTCTTAGGTTATTTACAATAAAGAGTTTAAAAGCATTAGTTAACTAGTTCTATGAAAAATCTTATTGATGAAAACTATATTAATACAAAAGATAAGCAGCTAGTAGAAGAGTTTATCTCTTCAACTAGAAAGAAGTTCATTTTAGGAATTAATAAATTTACAAAATCTATTCAAAAGTATGTAGAAGTAGATGGTGTAATTGATGACTTTACAAGGGTACAAAGCTCAAGAAAGAAATCAATCTATAAAATAGAAGATGTTCCTAAAGAGGCACTTATTCTTTCTGTTTCTACTGGAAGTCCTTTAGAAGTAAAAGAAGGGCTTGATAAAAGAGGCTTTGAAAATATAAATTATTTAGCCTTTTATAAGCACTCAAACTTTGATTTAAAAGAACCTCCTTTTATATGTGACTTTGAAGAAGACTATAAAAACAATAAATCAAAATATGAAAAAGTTTACTCTTCTTTGTGTGATGAGAAATCTAAAGAGGTTTTTACAAAAGTTATAAACTTTAAAATAAGTTTTGATTTAAAGTTTATGGAAGGCTTTACAAATAACCATAAAGAACAGTATTTTGATAAAGAGTTGATTCCAGATATAAAAGAGATTGTTTTCTTAGATGGTGGCTCTTATGTTGGAGATACTCTTCCTTCAATAATAAAAAACTTTCCTGACTATAAAAAAATATATTGCGTAGAACCAAATGAACTTCATATAAATATTGCTAAAAGAGATTTTGGAAGCCATGAAAGAATTGAGTTTATAAACTGCGGTTTAGGAAAAGAGAAAGTAGTAAGTGAAGAGAACAGTCATATAAAACATCATGGAGCACATGATTACCAAGCTTTAAATATAGATACTATAGATAATCTTATACAACAAAAAGTTGACTTTATTAAACTAGATATTGAAGGTGCAGAACAAGATGCATTAATAGGAGCTACAAATACTATCAAAAAGTATCAACCTATCTTAGCTGTTTGTATCTATCATAAAGCCCAGGACTGGTATAAAGTTCCAGAGATAATATTAAATATCTGTTCTGAGTATGATATTTATTTAAGACACTATATGGAAGGAATATATGAGACAGTTATGTATTTTATTCCTAAAAGATACTCTTTAAAATAAAGGTTTGTTTTGTCTATTAGAAAGTTTGAATATGAAAAAGACCATTTTTTAGAATATAGTGAATATAACAGCTCTTTTTCTAAAACTCTTGTTATGCTTTATGGAACCTTTGGAACTATAAAACAAGATGAGTTAGCAAAGTTTTATGAAGAAAAAAAGACAAGACTTATAGTTATAAGCCGTATTGGTTATGGAAACTCAACATATAAAGAACTAGAAAACTACCTTGCATATTCAAATATTATAATCAAACTTCTTGATACTTTAGAAGTAGAAGAGTTTTCACTTTTAGGAACTTCTGCTGGGGCTTTACACTGCTATTGTCTAGATACTTTAATTTCAAATAGAATAAAAAACATTTTTGTATATAGCTCTATGGCAGCAGTTAATGAAGAAGAGGTTATC
Organism: Arcobacter sp. F155; assembly: GCF_004116455.1. Taxonomy (NCBI): domain Bacteria; kingdom Pseudomonadati; phylum Campylobacterota; class Epsilonproteobacteria; order Campylobacterales; family Arcobacteraceae; genus Arcobacter; species Arcobacter sp. F155. Next base: position 107,634 of record NZ_PDJU01000007.1, on the reverse strand, counting down.
AAGTGTTATGGAAACTATGAACAGATAAAAAGATTTTATGAGTTTTTTGCAAAACAGAGTAATAAACAAAATGGTGATTTTATGTTTAACTTTTACAATGAAATCTTTGATGAAGAGTTTAAAAAAAGCCACAGATATAAAGATACTCTTAGTAATGATAATAAAGCTTTAGGACAAGAAGTAAAACTTCAAAGCAAAGATTGGGGCTTTTCTATAAAGGATGTAAAGACCAAAGTATATTTACACCATGCAAAAGATGATACAGAAGTTCCATATCAAGCAGTAGAACAAACAGCAAAAATGCTTAAGAACTCTTCTTTGAAATTAGTAGAAAAAGGAGGTCATAATAATAAGACTTCCTTTTATGAATTTAATGAGTTTTTATCTTCAAAACTTTAATTTATATTTTTAAAACAAACTCTTCTACTTTTGTAGCAAAATATACAGGACACTCTATCATAGGATAGTGTCCTGCTTCCATACACTCAATTATCTCAAAATCATTATAATAAGATTCAAACTGTTTTTTTACATTGTTTTTATGAAAAGCAGGTAAATCATGGTAACCTACAATTATCTTTATAGGTACTTTTATATCTTTTACTTCTTTTATAAAATCAGTTGTAAGATACATAGTCATATATCCAGTTCTAGCCTCTAAGGTTGAAGCTTCATACCCCATCTTGATTCTATAGTTTTTCCAAGCTTGGTTATATCTTTTACTTGCACTTTCAACTACATGTTCGATTAGGTTTTCATTTCTTTTCATACTTTCAAGTAGTTTTTCTTGTGCATCTGGTTTCATTTTTATACCAGCTGCAGAAATAGGAGTGATTAGAATTAGTTGTTTAACTCTAGCGTCTATTAAAGCAAGTTTTTGAGCTATCATTGTTGACATAGAGTGCGCAACAATATGTACAGAATTAAGGTTTAAATGTGTGATGAGGTTCTTTACATCACTAGAAGCTTCATTGCATGAATACTCACCCTTGTAATCTTTTGATAAGCCATAACCTCTAAGGTCAGTAAAATAGTATGTGAATTTTGTAGTATCTAGATATGGAAATATTGGCTCATAGTTTTTGCAAGACCCCATAAGTTCATGTAAAACTATAATAGGAATATCACCAGTACCTATTTTTTTATAATTTAATATAGTCATAAAATCTCTTTATTTTTTTGAAATATTAACATTTTTATATGTAATTTATATGAAATATCTCTATCATATAATTCAAAAGGCATAAAGTTTAAGCTAAGTCTAATTTAAGGTTAACTTAAGTATAATCCATGACTTTTTTAGAAAACTCAACGTTTCCTAGAATGGTAGTATCGTTTTGATTATGTAGCTTAAACATATGTCAAAGTAGACGAGAAGCATGAGCCGCTTTAAAGCTCAAACCAAATTTTATAAGGAAAGAAATGCCTACTATCAATCAACTTGTTAGAAAAGAGCGAAAAAAGGTGATCAAAAAATCTAAATCACCAGCTTTAGACAAATGTCCACAAAGAAGAGGAGTATGTACAAGAGTATATACAACTACACCAAAGAAACCTAACTCGGCTTTAAGAAAAGTTGCAAAAGTTAGATTAACAACTGGATTTGAGGTTATCTCATATATCGGTGGTGAGGGTCACAACTTACAAGAACACTCTATCGTATTAGTTAGAGGGGGAAGAGTTAAGGATTTACCTGGTGTTAAGTATCACATCGTTAGAGGTGCTTTAGATACTGCTGGTGTTGCAAACAGAACTGTTGCAAGATCTAAATATGGTACTAAAAAGCCAAAGAAATAAGTAGAAGGATAAGATAATGAGAAGAAGAAAAGCTCCTGTTAGAGAAGTAATGGCTGATCCTATCTACAATAGTAAAGTGATCACAAAGTTTATTAATACTGTAATGTTAGATGGTAAAAAATCTACTGCGCAAAAAATTATGTATGGTGCAATTGCAAACTTAGATGCTAGAGGTGAAGAAGCTGGTATTGAATTATTTGAAAAAGCAATTGAAAATGTTAAACCACTTTTAGAAGTTAAATCTAGAAGAGTTGGTGGAGCTACTTACCAAGTTCCTGTTGAAGTTAGAGCTGTAAGAAGACAAACTTTAGCATTAAGATGGTTAGTTGATGCTGCAAGAAAAAGAAACGAAAGAACTATGGTTGAGAGATTAGCAAACGAATTATTCGAAGCTGCTAATGAAAGAGGTGCATCATTCAAGAAGAAAGAAGATATGCATAGAATGGCAGAAGCTAATAAAGCATTTGCTCACTACAGATGGTAGGAATTATTCATGGCTAGAAAAACACCACTTAACAGAGTTAGAAACATTGGTATTGCTGCTCACATTGATGCAGGAAAAACAACAACAACAGAAAGAATTCTTTTCTATACTGGTGTATCTCACAAAATTGGTGAGGTTCACGAGGGTGCTGCAACTATGGACTGGATGGAGCAAGAGCAAGAAAGAGGTATTACAATTACTTCTGCTGCTACAACTTGTAACTGGCCTCACCCAAAAACAAACGAACAACTACAAATTAACATCATTGACACTCCGGGTCACGTTGACTTCACAATTGAAGTTGAGAGATCTATGAGAGTTCTTGATGGTGCTGTTGCAGTATTTTGTTCAGTTGGTGGAGTTCAACCACAATCTGAAACAGTTTGGAGACAAGCAAACAAGTATGAAGTTCCAAGAATGATCTTTGTAAACAAAATGGATAGAACAGGTGCAGATTTCTTCAACGTTGAGAAGCAAGTAGCTGAGAGATTAAAAGCTAATCCAGTTCCTATTCAAATTCCTATTGGAGCAGAAGAGAACTTTAGAGGGGTAGTTGATTTAGTAAAAATGAAAGCTATCGTTTGGGATGATGATGCTGCAATGGGTTCTGCTTATTCTGAAGAAGAAATTCCAGCTGAGTTATTAGAAACTGCTGAAGAATATAGAGAAAAAATGGTTGAAGCTGCTGCTGAGTCAGATGAAGCTTTAATGGAAAAATACTTTGAAGAGGGTGAATTAACTGAAGAAGAAATTGTTTCAGGATTAAAAGCTGCTTGTTTAGCAATGACAATTACTCCAATGACTTGTGGTACTGCATTCAAAAACAAAGGTGTTCAAACTTTACTTGACGCTGTAGCTATGTATTTACCAGCTCCAACTGAGGTTGCTGATATTAAAGGTGAAACTCAAGATGGTGAAGCTGTTATCGTTCCTTCAACTGATGATGGTGAAGTTGCAGCATTAGCATTTAAAATTATGACTGACCCATTTGTTGGACAATTAACATTTACAAGAGTATATAGAGGACAATTAGAGTCTGGTACTTATGTAATGAACTCAACTAAAATGAAAAAAGAGAGAATCGGAAGATTACTTAAAATGCACGCAAATAACAGAGAAGAAGTTTCAGAACTTTATGCTGGTGAAATTGGTGCAGTAGTTGGTCTTAAAACTACAATTACAGGTGATACTCTAGCTTCTGATAAAGATCCAGTAATCTTAGAAAGAATGGAATTCCCTGAGCCAGTTATCTCTGTTGCAGTTGAGCCAAAAACTAAAGCTGACCAAGAAAAAATGGGTATTGCTTTAGGAAAATTAGCAGAAGAAGATCCATCATTCAGAGTAAATACTGATGAAGAGTCTGGACAAACTATTATTTCAGGAATGGGTGAATTACACCTTGAGATTCTTGTAGATAGAATGAAAAGAGAATTCAAAGTTGAAGCTGAAGTAGGTGCTCCACAAGTTGCTTATAGAGAAACTATTAAGAACCCAGTTAAAAATGAGTACAAATATGCTAAACAATCTGGTGGTAAAGGTCAATATGGTCACGTATTCTTAGAAATCAACCCATTACCATCTGATTCTGAAGATAACTTCAAGTTTAATAACAACATTAAAGGTGGGGTTGTACCAAAAGAGTATATTCCTGCAGTTCAAAAAGGTTGTGAAGAAGCTATGGCTGGTGGTATCCTTGCTGGTTATCCAATGGTTAATATTGAAGTTACTTTATACGATGGTTCTTACCACGACGTTGACTCATCTGAGATGGCGTTTAAATTAGCTGCTTCTATGGGATTCAAAGAGGGTTGTAGAAGTGCAGCTGCACAAGCTATAATCTTAGAGCCAATGATGAAAGTTGAAATCGAAACTCCTGAAGAATATATGGGAGATGTTATCGGTGACGTTAACAAAAGAAGAGGACAAGTTCAATCTATGGATGAAAGAGCTGGTGTTAAACTAGTTACTGCAATGATTCCATTATCTGAAATGTTCGGATACTCTACTGACTTAAGATCTATGTCTCAAGGTAGAGCAACTTATGGTATGTTATTTGATAACTATGCTGAAGTTCCAAAGAATGTTTCTGAAGAAATCATCTCTAAGAGAAATGGTTAATCACGTCAATAAGAAGTGAATTTCTTCACTTCTTTAGTGATTAACGAACTTTTCTATATGTAATAGAAATTTTAATTTCGTAATTACATAGAAAAGGTCTGAACTAAGCACATACATAATTGTGAGTAGTTTCACTTCAAAGCTCAAGCTTCGGCTTAGGCTTTTTTTATACCCACTGCTTTTTAACTTTTAATTAGATAAAATCTTACAAATTATATAATCAAATAGGATAAATATTTGAAACTTACAAGAAGTGCAAAAAAGCTTGAAAGAAAAAGTAAAGCAGGGATTATCTTAAAACCAGAATCACCAGAAATCAAAAAAGAGTATTTAGAAATAGTTGACTATTTTAAAGCTCATAATATAGAGACATTTTTAGAAGAAAAAAGTTCTAAAATGATTAATCTAAACAATGGACATTCACTTGAAGATTTATGTAAAAGTGTAGATTTTTTAGTATCTGTTGGTGGAGATGGTACCTTATTATCAGTTGTTAGAAACTCATTTAAATATGATATTCCAATCCTTGGAGTTCATATGGGAACTTTAGGTTTTTTAACTGATATTGTTTATGAGGAACTACCAAAATTTTTAATAGACTTCTTTAATGATAACTATAGAATTGACAATAGAATGCTTGTAGAGTGTCAAGTAAATGATAAAACTTTTGTTGCTTTTAATGATATTGTTATTTCAAGAAAAACTGTATCTTCAATGATTAAAATCAAAGCAAAGATTGATGGTGCTTCTTTTAATAACTATTATGGAGATGGAGTGATAATTTCAACTCCTACAGGTTCAACTGCATATAATCTATCAGTTGGAGGACCAGTTGTTTATCCTTTAACTGAGGCCTTTATTATCACACCTGTTGCACCTCATAGTCTTACTCAAAGACCATTAGTAATGCCAGCAGATATAGAAATTGAGTTTAAAATAAAAGATGAGCAAGGTGCAGTTTTATTAATAGATGGACAAGATACTTATGAAGTTGAAAATAATACTGTAGTAAAAGTAACTATTGCACATCAAAAAGCAAAACTTATTCATAGAACAAAAAGAAATTTCTTTGAAGTTTTAAATGATAAACTACAGTGGGGTAATTAATTTATGATAGAAAGAATTTATTTAAAAGATTTCTTATCGTTTAAAAAAGTAGAGATGGAGCTTGACAAAGGACTTGTAGTTTTTACAGGACCTTCAGGAGCTGGTAAATCTGTATTGATGCAATCAATTTTATCTTTATTTGCTATAACTGATAGTAAGCCAAGTCTTGGGGAAGTATCTCTTATTAATTCTAAAATAGAAGATGAAGCTTATGATATAGAAAAAGATGATGATATCATCATAAAACAGATTAAAAAAGATAAAGTAAGATTCTTTTTAAATGCGCAAAGTATCTCTAAAAAGAACTTAAATGGCTTTTCAAAAAAACTTATTAAACATTTACACCTAAAAGATACAAGTGATTTTGATAGTAAAAAATTGATTGCTTTTTTAGACTCATTATGTACAAAAAACAATAAAGAGTTTAAAGCTTTAAAAGAGCAGTTTGATGAAGAGTTTAAAGAGTTAGAAAAAACAAGAAAAGAGCTTGCAAAGATAAAAGAAGATGAACTAAAATTAGAAGACTTAAAAGAGTTTGCAAAGTTTGAAATTGAAAAGATAGAAAGCATTAATCCAAAAGTTGATGAGTTTGAAGAGTTAGACTCAATAAAAAAGAAACTATCACGAAAAGAGAAAATAGAAGAGGCAATAAAACTAGCTAGTCCTATTTTTGATTATACTTCTCATGTAAATAGTGCTTTAGAATTATTAGATGAGGATTCAAGTTTTTTTGATGAGAGTTTAAATGAATTAAATAATATCTTTGAAAAGTTTAATGACTCACTTTATGAGTTAGAAGAGTTAGATATTGAAACAGTTTTAGATAGACTAGAAAAGCTTTCAGGTCTACAAAAAAGGTTTGGTTCTATAGAAGAAGCAATAGCTTATAAAGAAGAGAAACAAAAAGAGTTAGATGGCTATGAAAATATCTCTTTTGAAAAATCTATTTTAGAAAAGAACTTAAAAAAACTAGAAGAGAGCATTTCTGTATTAGTTGAGAAAATTTCTTCATATAGAAAAGAAGCAGTTGTAGTTTTAGTTAAAAAAATAAATCACTACTTAAAATATTTATATCTTTCAAATGCAACTATAACTTTAGATAAAAAAGAGTTAGACCAAACTGGAATAGATGAAGTTATTTTTGAACTAAATGGAGTTAACCTTGATACTATCAGTAGTGGTGAGTTTAATAGATTAAGACTTGCATTATTAACTTCTATTAGTGAGTTCGAAATAGTAAATAATGGAATTTTATTTTTAGATGAAATAGATGCTAACTTAAGTGGTAAAGAGAGTTCAGCTATTGCAACAGTTTTAGAAAAACTATCAGAGAACTATCAAATATTTGCAATCTCTCATCAACCACAGTTAACATCAACAGCAGATATCCACTTTTTAGTAGATAAAAAAGATGGTGTTTCTACTGTGAAAAAACTTGATGATAAGTCAAGGGTAGATGAAATAGCAAGAATGATTAGTGGTGCAGATATAACAGAAGATGCATACACTTTTGCAAAGAATCTTTTAGAAAAAAGAGTTTAAGAAGAAACCTCAAACTCTTTTTTCATATTTGAGATAAGTTTAGTAACTTTCTCTTTTTTGATAGGGTCTTTTGTTCCTTCTAAAACCTTTGGTAAGTTACCATGGAACTTTTTTAAGAAAGTTAAAATATATTTTGTCTTTTTATGAGGGTTATTAATATGAGCCCCTTTTTCTAACATCTCAGAAACTATTTTTGTATATCCTAAGAATGCAGCATAATTTATAGGTAAAACACCAAACTTATCAGGAGTATTTAAAAGCTCTTGACAATGTGCATAGATATATTTAAACATCTTTAAATCATTTTTCCATACAGCATTATGAAGCATATGTCGACCTTTATTATCAACAGCTTTTAGGTTTGCTCCATTTTTCATTAATATTCTAACAACACTAATATCTAAATCCAAAATAGCTTTATGTAATACAACCCCACCAAAAGAGTCAGTTGCATTTACATTTGCCCCAAGAAGTAAAATAGTACCTAGGTTCTCATAATACTTTTTCTTCTTAACTTCATTCTCTTCTTTTAATCCTTCTTCCATATATTTATAAAGAACATGTACACCTTCCATATCTGTTTGATTTATATCTGCTCCATGTTTAATTAGAAGTTTGATTAAATCAAAATTTCCATATCTTAGTGCTTCAAAGAAGTATGGTTCTCTTTTTGAATTAAGCATCGTAAGGTTTGCATTTGTATTTTGTAGTACTGCTTCAAATAGTGTAATATAGTCTGTGTTTGAGCTAATCTCTGGAAACCTTGGTTTCTTATCACTTTTAACAGTTAATATTGCCTCAATTAGTTTTTCAATAGCAGTTACATTATCTTTATCTTTTATATTTGGATCTGCCCCAAAATCAACAAGCGTTTGATTTATCTCTGTAAAACTTGCGTCTTGAATAATTGATTGACTAAGTGCAGTTTGTCTATCTCTATTTAATATATTTATATCAATCTCACACTCAAGTAGTATATTTAATACTTTTATAGATTTATATTTTACAGGCAAAGATATAGCTGTTTCATTTGCATAGTTGCATGTTTCTAAATCAATTCCACTATTTGCAACTATTGGAATCATAGCTATTAAGTTCTCTAACTCTTTAGAGTCTTCTTCAAAATCTTCTACTATATCATTCTCTATTTTGTACTCTTTTTCTAAAACAATAGAAAGTAAATGAAGTAGAATATTATTACCTTTTTCATCTACATGATTTATATCTACAATTTGAGTAAAAGGAGCAAATAATTTTTTACTCTTAACTCCATTTTCTACAATATAAAATAGAGCATTTCTTTGTTGCTCATCTTCTACACTAAACTTACTAAACCTAGGAATTAGAAGTTTGAAAATCTTTTCATCTAAGAAAGTTTCATTATAAAAAAGTATGTCTTCTTTATTTTTTAAATCTTTATTATCAAGTAAGTCTTGAACTATTTCAATTGATTTATTTTTTATTGCAAGTTGTAAAAGAGTTAGCCCTTTATGATTCTTCTTATTTACGTCTGTAATTTTATCTTTGATTTTTTTGTAAACTTCAATTAAATTATTTTCAATAATATATTCAACAGCAGATGTTTTATCATAGTCTAATTTATTTACGTCAACATTGTATTTGATAAGCTCTTCTATACATTTTACATAGTTATATTTACAAGCAATCAATAGTGCAGTTTGACCTTCTCCATCAACATCTCTGACATTTATTCCATTTTTTAATAGCCAAGCAATAGCTTTATGGTTGTTTTCTAATGCAGCAATATGTAAAAAGTTTTGTAAATTTTGGTTTGTATGGTTTATATTAATATGTTCTAAAATTGAATCTGCTTTTGATTCATTAAAATCTTTACTTTTAATCTCTTCAATTAAATCATCGGCAGTTTTTTTAAATAGTTTTCCAATCATTTTTTCTCCATTAAAATTGGATTTTATCATAAATAAAGAAAAATGAAAATAATTTTTACAAAATCTCTATTTAACTTGACAAATTTTGTTTTATCAAGCTAAAATAAATCAAAATAATAAAAAGGGATACTAATATGGGCGCATTATCTATTAAAGGGAAATTACTACTTATTTCCTTAATAGCAATTGTATTAGTTACAGTGATAACTGCAGTACAATCTATTTACTCTATAAAAGGGTTATCTAAGAAGGACGTTGAAAATTTTAGAAAGGAAGCTTACTTAAAAAAAGAAAAAGAGTTGCAAAACTATGTTTCTTTAGCTATGAAAACAGTTGATTCTTATTATAAAAGAACAGCTATTGACAAAGTAAAAGTTGAAGTTCAAGAAGAACTAAAAAAGCAAACAGGGTTTCTTTTTTCAATCTTAGAAGCAGAATATAAAAGATTAAATGGAAAAGTATCTCAAGAAGAAATAAAACAAAGACTTAGAAGTATCGTTGAGGGGACAAGATATGGAAAGACTGGATATTTCTGGATAAATGACACTGATGCAGTTATCGTAATGCATCCTATTAAACCACAGTTAAATAACAAAGATTTATCTGAGTTTAAAGATAAAGGTGGAAAGAAAATCTTCACAGTTTTTGCTGATGTAGCAAAAAAAGATGGTGCAGGTTTTGTTGATTATGTATGGCCAAAGCCTGGTTTTGAAAAGCCACAACCTAAAGTATCTTTTGTAAAACTATTTGAACCTTTTAATTGGGTAGTTGGAACAGGAGAGTATGTTTCTGATGTTTCTGCAAATCTTAAAAAAGATGCCCTACAAGCTATCAAAAATATGGGATATGGAAATAATGGATATTTCTGGATAAATGATTCTCATCCAAAAATGGTTATGCATCCAATTAAACCTTCTCTTGATGGAAAAGATTTATCAGCAGTAAAAGATAAAGCAGGAAAACTTCTATTTAATGAAATGTCTAAAGTTGCAAATGCAAAATCTGAAGGTGGACTTGTTAAGTATATGTGGGAAAAACCAGGGAAAGATGTGCCTCAACAAAAGTTCTCATTTGTACAAAGATTTGAGCAATGGGATTGGATTATTGGTACTGGTGAATATGTTGATGATGTAGAAGATAGTATCTTAGCAATGGAACAAAGAACAAATGATGAGATTAGCTCTATTATTACATATATTCTTATCTTTATTTTAGTTTCTGTAGTAATTATCTATGCGGTTTATTCATACTTATTAAAAAAAGTAATTGGTGACCCACTTGAGGACTTAAAAGATGCAATTGATAATCTAAGAAGTTCAAGTACTAATGATATGATTAAGAAGAAAAGTGATGATGAAGTTGGAAAGGTTATTGATTCCTTTAATAGTTATATCAAGTCTTTACAAGATGAGCATGAGCAAGATGCTGTTGTAATTGAAGAAGTAAAAGATGTAATTCAAAAAGTTAATAATGGATTCTATGTTTACAAAGTAAATGCAAGTTCAACAAATCCTCAAATTCAAGAGTTAAAAACTTCAATTAACTCTATGATTGAAGGTACTAATACAAAACTTGAAGAGATAAATAAAATATTAATTGAGTATGGTAACTCTAATTTTGATTATAAAACAAGCAGTAAACATGCTGTATCAAATGGTATTATTGGTTCAATTTTCACAAGTACAAAACAACTTGGGGGAACAGTATCAGAGTTCTTATCTATGATTACAACAACAGGTGAAAAGTTAAATAATGATACAGATATCTTATCTTCTTCTTCATCTACTTTATCAACATCTGCAAATGAACAAGCAGCTTCATTAGAAGAGACAGCAGCTGCTGTTGAAGAGATTACTTCAATTATTAAATCAAGTAATGAAAAAGTAAATAGAATGTCTATTTTAGCAAATGACTTAAATAAGTCAGCACAAGATGGACAAGAGTTAGCTACTAAAACAACAAGTGCAATGGAAGAGATTGATGTACAAGTTAGTTCAATCAATGAAGCAATTACTGTAATTGATCAAATTGCCTTCCAAACAAATATTCTTTCACTAAACGCAGCAGTTGAAGCGGCAACAGCAGGTGAAGCAGGAAAAGGTTTTGCAGTTGTTGCTGGTGAAGTTAGAAACTTAGCAAATAGATCTGCTGAAGCAGCAAAAGAGATTAAAGAGTTAGTTGAAAGAGCAACTACAAAAGCAAATGAAGGTAAACAAATCGCTAATAATATGATTGGTGGATATTCTGATTTAAGTTCAAAAGTTACAGAAACAATTGGATTAATATCTGATGTAAATGGAGCAAGTAAAGAACAAGAAACAGGTATTGTTCAAATCAATGATGTAGTTAACTCTTTAGACCAAGCTACACAAAGAAATGCTGAGTCTTCAACACAGATTAGTAATCTTGCAAATGAAGTAGCAGGCTTATCTACAAATATGCTTGAGATTGCAGATAGAGCAAACTTTAATCAAGACAAAAAGAATGAGATTTGTGATATTAACTTAGTATTTGAAATTGCAAAACTAAAAAATGACCATATTAAGTTCAAGAATGATAACTTTGCAAAAGTAGGGGATTCAAATAGTTCTTGGACAGTAAAAACTTGCAAAGAGTGTGATTTTGGTAGATGGATTTTAGAACAAGAGAGTGCTGGAAAAGAATTCACTAGAGGTTCTACTTGGACAACATTAAAACAACAGCATGAAAATGTACATAAAGCTGTACAAGAGTATATCGATGAAAATGCTAAGAATGCTTCAAATGCTACACTAGAAATGATTTCTAAGAAGTTAGAAGACTCTACACAAGCTTTATTTGACATAATGGATAACATTAAGGTTGAACATTGTAGAAACTATACTCAAGAGTCAGAAGTAAAAGAACCTATTTCTGTAGAGACTAAGAAAGAGACACCTGTAAAAAGACAAGCAGTAAGAGAAACTCCTTCTTCTAAAAAAGTAGAGCCAACTTCTACTTCATCAAACAAAACGATTACTGCAAACAATAACGACGATGATGAATGGGAAAGCTTCTAAGAAGCTTCTCTTCTCATCTTCATAATCTAAATCTTATAAAATCTAACTAATTTTTTTTAAACTTTAATCTACAGAATTTTTTGATATAATCACGTTTTAAAAACAGTGTCTTGGAAACACAAAGGAATATAATGAAAAAAGATAATAAAGTAGAATTGCTTTCACCAGCAGGTAATTTAGAGAAATTAAAAATTGCTTTTGCCTATGGTGCTGATGCAGTTTATGGTGGTGTTAGCCACTTTAGTTTAAGAATCAGAAGTGGAAAAGAGTTTAGCTTTGAAACTTTTAAAGAGGGTATTGATTATGCCCATGCAAGAGGTAAACAAGTTTATGCAACTATCAATGGTTTTCCTTTTAACTCTCAAATAGACTTATTAAAAAAACATATTATTAAAATGGCAGAGTTAGAACCAGATGCATTTATTGTAGCAGCACCAGGAGTTGTAAGACTTTGTAGAGAACTTGCTCCTCAAATACCAATTCATTTATCAACACAAGCAAATGTATTAAACTATTTAGATGCCCAAGTATTTTGGGATATGGGTGTTAGAAGAATAATTGCAGCTAGAGAAATATCTTTAAAAGATGTTCAAGAGATTAAAAAACATTTACCAGAGATGGAAATAGAGATTTTTGTACACGGTTCTATGTGTTTTGCTTATTCAGGAAGATGTTTAGTATCTGCTGTACAAATGGGAAGAGTTCCAAACAGAGGTTCATGTGCAAATGACTGTAGATTTGAATATACTTTATATGCAGCAAATGAAGACCATAGTACACTATTTAGACTTGAAGAAGAACCAGGTGTGGGAACATATATCTTTAATGCAAAAGATATGAACCTAGCTTCTCATGTAGATGAAATTTTAGAAAGTGGCGCAGTTGATTCTATTAAGATTGAAGGTAGAACAAAATCTCCATATTATGCAGCAGTTACAGCATACGCCTATAGAAAAGCAATTGATGATTTTGAAGCTGGAAAATTTGAAGCAGACAAGTATCAAGAAGAGCTTGCAACTACAAAAAATAGAGGGTTTACTGATGCTTATTTAGTACATAGACCTTTTGATAGAACAAATACACAAAACCATGAATATGCTTTAAGTAAAGGAAGCTATGAGGTAAGTGGACTTATTACAGAAGATGAAGAACACTTTATGTGTAAATATAAAACTTATCCAAATGATGAGATTGAAATTTTTGCTCCTATAGGCACTCCTATTGAGGAAGTAGAAAATGAAATAGGAAAAATCTATAAAAAAGAAGATGGTAAGTTTTATGTATCATTTAAAAAGATTTTAACTGAAACAAATAAAGAGTTAGAATCTGTTCATAGTGGAAATACAAATAAAATAAAACTTCCAGGAAAACTTCCTTATTTAACAATGCTTAGAGTTAAAAATGAAGAAGAACAAAGTAATTCTTGTGAAGGTGCTTGTAATAGTTAAGAATGGTAGTATTTAGAGTTACAGATAATATAAATATAAAAACTACAGATGGAACTTTAGTAAAATATACAAAAGTAAAAGGGCCATCTAACTTATTAAATGAAACTATCTATATAACAACACTAGAAGACTTTAGCGATTTAAAAAAAGTCTTCGCAAGTGTTGGTAATAAATACAAAGCTAAAATTATTGATGAAGCAAAAGTTAGATATCTAAGTCAGTTTCCTAGAGAATTAGGTATTACAAATATCAATGAATACAATATTACAAATAATCTAAACTATAAATATAAAGATAAAATAGCTATACAAAGTGAAGAAAACTCAGTAGAGTCTATTTATTTAAATGAAGAGAAAAGTGATTTAAAAAAACAAATTAGTGGTACATTAAAAAAAGATGTAAAAGTTCTAATTTTAGGTAGTTTAGGTTCAAGTATCTCTGAAATGATTTGTGCTAGTACTGCCCTTAGAATTTTGTATGAAAAACTATCAAAACAGTTTAGAAGTGTAAGCTTAGACATATATATCAATGCTTCAGAAAATAGGTTTTATTCTAGGGATAAAATGATTTTTTCAAACCAAGCCTTTGTAAATAAAGTTAGTGCTTTATCAATTGATGTTAAAGAGTTCTGCTCTTATGATTTTTTTGTTGATGCAAGTTCAGTTACTAAAAGAAGTTTTTATCAAACACTAAACTATACAGATGCTTGGCTTCATAAGTTAGGTATTGACTATAAAGCTATTTCAAATGAACAAAAATATAATGAAATAAATTTCACTTCATACAAACCTAAAAAAGATTTACAAGATAAAATAAGAACAATAAAGCAAAAAGGTAAGGTTTTACTTTTCCATCCATATTCAGCAAATGCAGCTAAATCTATACCTAAAGAGATTGCAATTAAGCTACTTAAAAAGATGATAGAAAAGATGCCTGAATATGTATTTGTTTCTACTTTAAAGTTAGACCCTAAATTTAAAAATGATAGGTATTTTGATTTATCAAATGACTCAAGTAGTTTTATTGACTTTTGTTATATTGTTTCAAATTGTGAAAAAGCATTTACTGTTAATACATCAACTTATCATGTTGCAGATGCCTTTTTTATTCCAAGTGTTGTAGTTCTTACAGATTATGACCAAAAAAGAGATATAAAAGAGTATGAATACTCTAAAGCAATCTATGTAAAAGATAAATCAAAAGACTATAGTCAGTTTATATTTAAAAATGAATCGTTACTTTTATATCGCTTTGATGGATGGCAAGAGCTTAAAGCTTCCAAAGTAATTAAATTATTAGAAAAACTTTGATAAAATCACGTGTTTAAAAAATCACAGGTGAGAAAATGAAGTTTGTATCTATTATTATGGGTAGTGAATCTGACTATGAAACAATGAAGTGTTGTGTTGAAACTTTTGAAAAGTTTGCAGTTAAATATGAGCTTATTGTTTCTTCTGCCCTTAAATCTCCCAAAAGAACAGAAAAGTATGTTTTAGACGCTGAAAAAAAAGGAGCTGTAGTTTTTATTACTGCTTCTAAGGTTGTTTCTCATTTAGCAGGAATGGTTAGTTCTTTAACTACTAAGCCAGTTGTATCACATCAAACAAAAAGTAGTGATATTCATGAATCCTTTTCTACAGTTTACACGCCAGCAGGAATTCCTGTTTGTAGTGCAACACTTGGTGAAACAGGAGCTATAAACGCTGCATATTTTGCGATGCAAATTTTAGCAATCTCAGATAAAGAGTTGGCTGTAAAATTAAAAGAAGATAGAATAGTTCAATCTAAAAAAGTTGAAACTGTTTCTAAAAACATAGAAGTAATTTTATAGTACAAACAAAAAAGCCTGTATATTAATTGAAGTAAGCTATTACTTTCAATAAACAAAAATTTAATAAAGAGTTAGGAATAAAATAGATGGTAACATTTTCAGAAATTCTATTAAAGTTACAAGAGTTCTGGGCAAAGCAAGGATGTAATATTGTACAACCGTATGATATCCCTGCGGGAGCTGGAACTTTTCACCCAGCTACACTTCTAAGAAGTTTAGATTCTACACCTTGGAGTACAGCATATGTTGCACCAAGTAGAAGACCAACAGATGGAAGATATGGAGAAAACCCAAATAGATTAGGGGCTTACTATCAGTTCCAAACTTTAATTAAACCTAGTCCAGACAATATTCAAGATCTGTATTTACAGTCTTTAGAGTATTTAGGATTAGACCTTTCTAAACATGATATTAGATTCGTTGAAGATAACTGGGAATCTCCAACTCTTGGAGCATGGGGACTTGGTTGGGAAGTTTGGCTTGATGGAATGGAAGTAACACAGTTTACTTATTTCCAACAAGTAGGAGGACTTCCTTGTGACCCTGTTGCAGTTGAGATTACTTATGGTACTGAAAGACTTGCAATGTATCTTCAAGGTGTTGATTCTGTATTTGATATTGTTTGGAACAAAAATGAACATGGGACAACTACTTATGCAGATGTTCACAAAGAAGATGAGTATGAGTTTTCTAAATATAACTTTGAGATAGCTAACACAGAGATGTTATTTAGACACTTTGATGATGCTTTTAATGAATGCAAGGCTTGTTTAGATGCAGGGCTTCCATTACCAGCATATGATCAGTGTATGATTGCTTCACATGCATTTAATACTCTTGATGCAAGAAAAGCTATTTCTGTTACTGAAAGACAAAATTATATTCTTAAAGTTAGAGAGTTAGCACAAGGTTGTGCTGTGCTTTACAAGAAACAAGAAGTTCAAAGATTAAAAAAAGTAGGAAGTGAGTCTGCTAAAAAAGCATTAGCAAACTTAAAAGAAACAAACCCAGAATTATTTAACTAGGAAACGTTTTGAAAATAAAAGAAATATATAGTTTTTTAGATGAATTATCACCTTTTGAGTTACAAGAAAAATGGGATAATTCAGGTCTGCTTATTGGAAACTTTGAAGATGAGTTTAACCAAGTTTATATTTCTATAGATTTAGATGAGGAAATAATTGATGAGATGGAAGAAAACTCATTAGTTATAACTCATCATCCTTTAATTTTCAAAGCCCTAAGAACTATTAACTATGATACTTATAGTTCTAAGTTAGTAAAAAAATTAATTCAAAAAAATATTGCTTTAATCTCTATGCACACTAATATTGATAAAACACATTTAAATAAGTATGTAGCAAAAGAAGTTTTAGATTTAGAAGTTATTGATAGTGAAGAGTTTATTTGTTATGCAAATGTAAATGATAGCTTTGAAAACTTTGCTAAAAAGATTTCTAGTAGTTTAGGATTAGAGTATTTAAAATATGTAAAATGTAACGAAGAAGTAAAAAAAGTTGCATTAGTAACTGGTGCAGGTATGTCACTAATAAATGAAGTTCAAGCTGACTGTTTTTTAACAGGAGATATAAAATATCATGATGCAATGGAAGCCAAAGCAAGAGGTATTTCCTTAATTGATATAAGACACTATGAAAGTGAAAAGTATTTCAGCACTCTATTAGAGGGACTTATCAGTGAATATTTGAAAAAAAATCAATTAAAAGCTATAATAACAGCTTCAAAAAACCCATTTAAGTTTTGTACACAAGGAGACACGGTTGAATAAGTATTTACAGGATTTAGTAAAACTATCTAAGTATGATGGTTCTATCAGTATGTTTGAACCAAAAATTGAAAATGAAAAAGCAAAGTTATCTACATTTATTGAAGTAGCAGAATCGATTAAAACTTCAATTAACGATGCTTATGCACAAATTGATGATGTAAAATCAAAAAGAACAAAAAACAATATTCATTTAGCAGAATTAAAAACTAAATTAGAAGAGATTTCTAAAAAGCATAACGAAGTTACAAATGAAAAAGAAGTAAAAGCTTTACAATTAGAAGAAGAAATTGCTAAAGAGCAAATTACTTTTGCTAATGAAGAGATTGAAAGATTAGATGAAATTGCAGCAGCTAAAGAAGAAGAATTAAAAGAATTACAAGCAAAATTAGCTGAAGAAGAAGATTCAATTAAAGAGATTCAAGTTGCAGTTGATAATGCAATTGATGAAATCAACCAAGAAAGAAATGCAGTTTACCAAGAAAGAAGTGAATTATTAGAGAAATTTGATAATAAAATTTTAACTTTCTATGAAAAAATTAGAAGATGGGCAAAAGATTCAGCTGTAGTTCCTGTAGTAGACCAAGCGTGTTATGGGTGCTTCATGAAAATCAATGACAAAACTTATTCAGAAGTTATTAAATCAGAAGAGATCATTAACTGTCCACACTGTGGAAGAATTCTTTACAAAGAAAATGAGACTGAAGAGGCTTAATTTTGAGCCTTTTTAGTATTATATATTATCTAGTTTCTCTAGTAATTTATATACTGGCAATTCCCTACTTACTCTATAAAACAAAAAACAAAAAATACAAAGAAGCAATACCTGCAAAATTTTTTTTAAGAAACAATAAACCCTTTGAAAAAAGTTCTATTTGGTTTCATGTTTGTTCTATGGGAGAAGCAAAAGCTATTAAGCCACTAGTTGAGAAACTTGATGAAACAAATATTAGTGTAATAACTAATACAGGTTTTGAGGAAGCTAGTAGTTTAACTTCAAATGTTAGATATCTACCTTTTGAAATCTTTTTACCTTTTTGGATAAAAAAGCAAAAAGCTTTAGTTGTAATGGAAGCAGAGCTTTGGTACTTTTTATTTTTGTTTGCAAAAAGAAAAGGTGCTAAAACATATTTAATTAATGCACGTATTTCTGATAAGTCTTATAACTCATATAAAAAGTTTTCATTTTTTTATAAAAGAGTGTTTGCAAATATTGATAAAATTTTTGCTCAAACAAAAGAAGATAAAGAAAGACTTTTAGAACTTGGGGCAAAAGATGTAAAAGTTATAGGAAATATTAAACTTGCTCAACTTCCAAAGGTAACAAGAAGTTTTGAAAAGCCAAATGATACTTTGATTACAGCTGGAAGTACTCATGAGAAAGAAGAAGAACTAATTTTGAACTCTTATGATAGAGAGTATGGAAAATTAGTTATTGTTCCAAGGCATCCAGAAAGATTTGAGAAGGTTGCAAAGTTAATAGAAGAGTTTACACAAAAAAATAGTTTAACTTTTCATAGGTTTTCACAAAAAGAAGACTTCAGTTCTGATATAATTTTAGTAGACAAGTTAGGCGAGCTAAACAATATCTATGCAATTTCTGATATTGTGATTTTAGGTGGAGCTTTTGCAAATGTAGGCGGACATAATCCTGTCGAGCCAGCTTACTTTGGATGTAAGTTAATTTCAGGAAAAAGAATTTTTAATCAAAAATCACTATTTGAGTGTGTTAAAAATTATAAGTTAATAGAAGACAATGAATTAAAAGAAGCATTAGAAAATGCTCAAGATTTAGAAAATTCATCTTTAGTACAAGAAGGTGATATACAGCCAATAATAAAGGAATTACATGGCATATGATAAAGCATATAAAGTTCTTGCAAAACAAGAAGGAATCTCAAACTCTAAAGCAAAAGAGCTTATTGATAAAGGCTTAGTAAAAGCTGGTGGAAAAAAAGTAATGATTGCCAGAGGTGAGATAGATACTGATACAAGGTTTACTGTAAAAGAGATTGGAGTAGTTAAAGTAATTTTCCAAGATGATGATATTTTAGCAGTTGACAAACCAGCATTTTTGACTTCAGATGAAATAGCAAGAAAGTTTCCAAAGGCAATTATGCTAAATAGACTTGATAAAGAGACAAGTGGTGTTATGCTATTTGCAAAAAATGAAGAGTTTCAGAAAAAAGCTATTAAAGAGTTTAGAGCAAACAATGTATACAAAGAGTATGTTGCAATTGTAGATGGAAAAGTAATTGATGAAATCGAAATTGATAAACCAATTTTAACTACTAAAGATAGAGGTCAAGCAAAATCTAAAGTAGATAAAAAAGGGAAACCAGCTAAAACAACTGTATACCCAATGTTCGTTGAGGGAAATAAATCAAAAGTAAAAGTTGTAATTGATACAGGGAGAACACATCAAATCCGTGTACACCTAAATAATATAGGACTTCCAATAATTGGAGATACTATTTATGGAAAACCTGTTGCTAATATAAATAGAGTTTTACTTCATTCAAAAAGAACAAAAATATTTGATTATGACTTTGAAGCAAGGGAACCAAGAGAGTTTAAAGTGTATGAGTTTAATTAGAATTTAAGCTTTACGAAAATAAAGAATCCCTAAAATAGGGATTTCTTTAAAATAATAAATTTAAAAAATCCTTAAAACAATACCTCTCTTAAACTAACTTAAAGTATACTTTCAATATAATCCACAAAAATTATTAAAGTTTGGAGTTTATTTTGTTTGATTCAATAACCGGTTCAATAAAAAATGCAGTTAATAAAATAAGACATAAAGATGATGCAGCATCACTTAAAAAAGCAACAACAGAACTTAGAAAGTCGTTATTAAAATCAGATGTTCACCATAAAACTACAAAAGAACTTGTTACTGCAGTTGAATTAGAAACAAAAAAGAATGGAATAGGTCAAGACTCATTTTTAAGAGCATTACAAAGTGAGCTTAGTAAAATCTTAACAACTGAAGGGAATCAAGGTTTTGTATTCTCTGCTACTCCTCCAACAACTATTTTAATGACAGGATTACAAGGTTCTGGTAAAACAACAACAACTGGTAAATTAGCAAACTACTTAAAACTTAGAAAGAAAAAAGTTTTAGTTGCAGCTTGTGACTTACAAAGACTTGCAGCAGTTGAACAATTAAAACAAATTGCAGCACAAATTGAAGTTGATATTTACTTTGACGATAATGAAACAAATCCAATTAAAATTGCACTTGCAGCTCAAGAGAAAGCAAAAAAAGAACACTATGATGTACTTTTAATAGATACAGCTGGACGACTTGCTATTGATGAAGAGCTAATGCAGCAATTATATGATGTAAAAGAAGCAGTAAAACCTGATGAAATCTTTTATGTTGCGGACTCATTAACAGGACATGACGCTACTAAAACAGCAACTACATTCAAAGAAAAAATTGGAATTGATGGAGTTGTATTATCAAAATATGATGGTGATACTAAAGGTGGGGTTGCAATCTCTATTTCACATCAAGTAGGTGTTCCTTTAAGATTTATTGGTATTGGTGAAAAGATGCCAGACCTTGAAGTATTTATTCCAGATAGAATTGTATCTAGACTTATGGGTGCAGGGGATATTGAAGGGTTAGCTGAAAAAACTGCAGCAGTAATTGATGAAAAGAAAGCAAAAGCCGTATCTAAAAAGATTAAAAAGGGTGAGTTTAACTTTAATGACTTTTTAGACCAACTTGCGATGATGAGTAAATTAGGTTCTATGAAGTCAATTATTGGAATGATTCCTGGTCTTTCTCAAATGGCTGGACCAATAAAAGATATGGACTTTGAAAACTCAGATGAGATTAAAAGAATTAAAGCATTAATTGGTTCAATGACTCCAAAAGAGAGAGAAAATCCAAGCTTAATGAATCCAAGTAGAAAGAAAAGAATTTCAAAAGGTTCTGGACTTTCAGAAATGCAAGTAAACAAAATACTTAAGCAGTTTAAAAATGCATCTAAAATGGCTAAAAAACTTTCTTCTAAAGGTGGAATGAAAGGTTTACAAAACATGATGCAACAAATGCAAGGTCAAGGTGGTCCAGGAGGACTTAACTTACCTAAATAGGTAATAACTAAATAGTATTGAGTTGTAAACTTACTTTGAAAGAAGAGGAGTTTAGAATTCAATACTATAATTAAACAGAAGGAATAAAAATGACAGTAATTAGATTAACAAGAATGGGTAGAAACAAGAAACCATTTTACAGAATCGTTGTAACAGACTCAAGAAAAAGAAGAGATTCAGGTTGGATTGAATCAATTGGTTACTACAACCCAGTAGTTGAGCCAAAAGTATTAAAATTAGACGAAGAAAGATATAACTATTGGCTAAGTGTTGGTGCAAAACCATCTGAGAGAGTTAAGAAATTAGCTGAAAAAAAGTAAATTTATTATAAGATTTTATCATGATTACTAATTTTATAGAAAACTATGCAAAACTTATAGTAAGTTACCCTGAAGATGTTAGCATCTCAACGAATGTAGTAGATGAAACTTTTACAGAGATAACTATCAATGCTAATAGTGCAGATATCGGTAAACTTATCGGTAAAAATGGAAACATGATAAATGCATTAAAAACTATGGCAAACGGTTGTAAAGCCAAAGATGGTGTATCTTACAAAATACAAGTGTTGTCAAACTAGAATGAATGATAAAATCTATGTTGCTAAATTAGGTAAGGCAGTAGGCTTAAAAGGTCACTTAAGACTTTTTATTGACTCTGACTTCCCTGAGCAATTCAAAAAAGGCGCAAGCTTTACTACAGACAAAAAACTTACATTAATTCTTGAAGAATACAATTCAAATAGAGACTTAGTTAAGTTTGAGAATTACGATGATGTAGATACTGCAAAAAAACTAACAAATCAACTTTTATATGTAACAATGGAACAAACAAAAAATGACTGTAAATTAGAAGAGAATGAACACTTCTGGTTTGATATTGTTTCATGCCATGTATTTGAAAATGATTTAGATTTAGGTGAGATTGTAGAAATACATCGATATCCAATTGAAGATTACTTAGAAATTAAAACATCTACTGAGTTAGTAGATAAAGGTCTTCCAAAGACTTTTTTAATCCCTTATA
Organism: Arcobacter sp. F155; assembly: GCF_004116455.1. Taxonomy (NCBI): domain Bacteria; kingdom Pseudomonadati; phylum Campylobacterota; class Epsilonproteobacteria; order Campylobacterales; family Arcobacteraceae; genus Arcobacter; species Arcobacter sp. F155. The sequence continues at coordinate 85,437 of NZ_PDJU01000007.1, read as the reverse complement.
ATGTTGAAAACTATATTGTAAGTGTAGATACTGATAAGAAGAAAATAGAAGTTAAAGATTCATTAGTAATACTAGAAAACTCTTAATAAAGTTTTCTAATAATTACATCTTTTTTGATACTCTTCTTTTGTAAAATCTACTAAGAATGCATCTTTAAATCCATTATCCATTAAACTATTAAATACTTTGTTTCTTTCAATAGGTGACTCATATGGTCCAAAGTATATTTCAATTCTATTTTTAGAGTCTCTACATAATGAAATTTTCTTATCAAAGCTTTCTACTTTATCTAAGTATGATTTATGAAGATCCCCCTTTATAACTGCTACATTAATAAATGATAAGAAAAGATTTGCATTCATAATATCATTTTGCTCTTCTTTTGGTGCAGGAGGAATCATCTCTTCTTTAGTATCAACCATTTGGTTTTGAGTTACTTCAGTCTCTTGATTTGTTGAAGTTTGTTCATTATTAATTGTTTTTTCAATAATTTTTTCAACATTTGTTTTTGTTGTTTCTTCTGCAGGTTTTGAAGGAATACTCTCTTTTTGTTTTTGTAACTCTTCAAATATTTTAGCTTTTTGTGCTTCAAACTCTTGTTTAATTTGCTCTTGAAGTTTCAAGAACTCTTCTTGCTCTTTTTTAATAGTCATTTGTCTTTCTTCAAGAAGTTGTTTCTCTTTTTCTAAAGCTTCTTTCTCTTTTGCAATTCTTTCTTCTTCTTTTCTTTTTTCTTCTTCTATTGCTTTTTGTTTAGCTTCTTCTTTTCTTTTTTCTTCTTCTTGAATTCTTTTCTCTTCGGCTTCTAATTCTTCTTTATTTAGAATTTCAGTTTTAGTTAGCATTTGAAGTTTTTTATTCAATTTGTTTTTATCAATATCATCAATATCAACATCAGGTTTTTTTTCTACTTTAACTGCTTGAGCTTTAGCTTGAGGTTCTTTGTTTTCTTCATCATCAAAGAAACCAGCTAAATACATAATAGTTCCTAAAGTTAATACAACAGATAAAGCAGCAATTACACCAATTAATATTTTTAAAATTTTGGGTTTTTTCTTTTGAATAGGTTCTTCATCTAAATCTTCATTTTCAATAGTATTACTATCATACTCTTCATTTGTTTCAGTATCAGAGTTGTTTTCTTCTGCAGGATTATCTGCAGATAGATTTTCATCACTATTTACAGGTTGAAGTGTATCTGTATCAGTAGCTTGATTATTGTCTTGTTCTAAACCTAATTCTTCAATTATCTCTTGGTCTGTTTTTTCTGCCATTTTCTACTCTTTATTTTGTTTTCTTTTTTCTTTTTGTTTTGCTAATATTTTTTCTCTATTTTTTCTGTAATATTCTTTTCTATATTCTCGAAGTTTTTCTTTTTTCTTTTCTCTATACTCTTTATCATAGTTTAGTCTATCTTCTTTATTCTCTTGATAGTAATCTTTTTTCTGTTTTTTATAGTCTTGAATTTTTTTTATGATTTGTTCTTTTCTATCATCAATATGTCCTTTTTGCTTTTTTGCAATAAGTTTCATATTTTTTAAAAAGTTTTCATCACTTAACTCTTCTGAGTAGTCAATACTTTTTAAGTCTTTATACTTAGCAGAAGAAGAGTCTTTATTTTTACTTTTTAAGTAATATTCTCTTTTCTTCTTTTTATGTTTTAAAAAGTTCTCTTCTCTGAGTTTTTTTAATCTTTCTAAATCCATGGAACTAAAAAATTAATAATTATCTTTTTAATCTATTAACTGTATCAAGCATACTATCTGTCGTAGTAATTGCTTTAGAGTTTGCTTCATAAGCTCTTTGAGCTGTAATTAAGTCAACCATCTCATTAACAAGCTTTACATTTGATAATTCAATCATACCTTGTCTTAATCCACCTAATTGATCTTCTGTAGGATTTCCAACAATTGGATCACCTGATGCTTCACTAGCTTTGTAAAGCGACTCTCCAGCAGGTGTTAAACCAGCAGGGTTAATAAAATCAGCTATTGTAATTTGCCCAATCTCTACTTCTTCTTCAGTTTGTGGGTCTTTACCTGTTACAATACCATCTGTACCAATTGAAATATCAACTAAATTATCTGGAACAGTAATTTGCGGTTCTAAAAGGTAACCATTTCCATTTACTATATTTCCTTCATTGTCAAGTTTAAATTGACCATTTCTTGAATAAGCTATTTCACCATTTGGTTGAGTGATTTGAAAGAAACCTTTTCCTTCTATTGCTACATCAAGGGGATTTGAAGTGTTTTTTAAGTCACCTTGTAGAAAGTCTTTTTGAATACCAGAGATTCTAACACCTAGACCTACATCCATACCTGTTGGATTCATTGTGTTTTGAGAAGTTCTACCTGCTGTGTAGTTTAAACTTTCATACATTAAGTCTTGAAACTCTGCTCTATCTTTCTTAAACCCAGAAGTATTCACATTTGAGATATTATTAGATGTAACATCAATTTGATGTTGCATAGAATTCATTCCTGTTGCTGCAGTATATAAACCTCTTATCATGGTATCCCTTTTAATTAAAGTAATATTAAATAATTATATTTAAAGTACATTTAAACTTTGATAAATTGTATTAAGCAATTTTTTATTTATTAAGTATAAATTTAAAACAAATTTAATATAATATATAGATTTTGAATATAGTTTTTTGATAAGGGTTAAATTATGAAAATTTTGATAGTAGATGATAGTTCTACAATGAGAAGAATCATTGGTAATGTTGTTATGCAACTAGGTTTTGCAAAAGAAGACTTCGATGAAGCAGAAGATGGTGTTAAAGCATGGAAGCTTTTAACAGAGGGTCAATATGATATTATTTTAACAGACTGGAATATGCCTAACATGAATGGTTTAGACTTAGTTAAAAAGGTTAGATCAGAAGGTAACCATCAGAAAGTTCCTATTATTATGATTACTACGGAAGGTGGTAAAGGGGAAGTTATTACAGCACTTAAGGCGGGTGTAAATAACTACATTGTTAAACCATTTAATGCGCAAGTTTTAAAAGAGAAGCTTGATGGAGTTTTAAAATAATAAATAATAATATACAGTACCAATAAAAGGTTTTAAAATGAGTATGAGTCAAGAAGAAATTGAAGCTTTAATGAATGGTTTAGACTTTGAAGATGATAGTTCAAAGGAAGAGGCTGCACCTGCAGAGCAGCCAGAACCTAGCCAAGAAGCAGCACCAGAGCCTCAAGCAGAAGAGACGACAGAAAACTCTAAAATGTCAGAAGATGATATCAATGATTTGATTGCGCAAACTGAAGAGATAGTAAGTAATAAAGATGAAAATATTGAAGAAGAATCCGTTGATGATATTCTAAATAATATTGAAGAAACAACTTCTGTTGTTGATACAAGTGAAAGTATTGATGATGTTTTAAAAGAGGTTGAAGCAATTGAAAATGCATCTGAACCTGAAATTACAGAAAGTAGTATACCGTCTGTTGATGTTCCTTCAATAGATGAAACTGATGTACCTTCAGTTGAAGAACCAGAGGAAGAAAGTATTACAGAAGAAACATCTATAGAAAAAGATAATTTTGATGATATTCTATCTTCTATTGATGGAGTACAAGAGGATGAACCTAAAGAAGAAGCTATTTCTGAACCTGAGAAAGTAGAAATTCCAGATGATATTCCATCAATTGATCCTGATATAGAAGATATTGATTCAAAAATTAATAGTGGAGTTTTTCCTTTGCCTGTAGAGCAAGATAATAAAGTTGTAAATCAATTAAGTCAAGTTGCTAATGACTCAGAAGAAAAAGCAACAAAGATATTTGATGTATTAAGTAATATATTAGATTATAATAATGAAATACAAAATGACGTACAAGAGTTAGCAAGTTTTAATGAAAAACAGACAGCTATGTTGTCTTCATTAAATCAAAAGTTTCCTAATATTGATGCCTTCAAGCAAAATCTTGAGCAAGCAGAAAAAATGGGTAGCTTTATTTCTGATATTAATGACAAGATAAATAATGGAAATATGGAAATATTTCAAGCGATGGAATTAATGCAATACCATGATATTAATAGACAAAAAATCGAAAGAGTTATGTCTGTTATTAGAAAATTAACTGTATATTTAAATAATCTTTTTGAAGATGAAAATGATTACAAAGAGATTGCAGTTGCGAAACATATTCATGGAGATTCATCAACTGGCGATTTAATGGCAGAAGATGACTTAGACGCATTAATTGCAGAGTTTAATAAGTAGGAGATAATAATGGCAAAATATCCTTTAGCTGCATCAATGATCAATCAAATAAATAGAATTGATGTGATTTCTAATAATTTAGCAAATGTAAATACAGTTGGTTTTAAACAAGAAGGAACAGCTGAAGGGTCTTTTAATTATTATATGCAAAGAGCCCAAAGAGATGGCTTTGACCCTACAAAACTGAATGAAGTAGTTAACACAATTCCAAAAATGGATACAAAGTATATAAATGCAGAACTTGGACCAATTGTTCCAACTGGAAATGCATTAGATTTTTCTTTAACACAATCTGATACTTTTTTTAAAGTTAGAGATGAAAACACTGGTGATGTTGTTTATACAAGGGATGGCTCATTTAAAAACTTAAATGGAATTCTTGTTGATTCAAATGGACAGCCTGTATTATCAAATGATGATGAACCAATAGCAATTGAAGCTGGTGAAGACTTCGAGGCACAAATTGCAGTGGTAAGAATTAATTATGATGATTTACAAAAATATAAAGATAATAATTTTATGGCAAAAAATGATCAAGCTAATATTCTTCCAATAGAGAATAATGATGGTCAATTTATGCAAGGTTCTTTAGAAAAATCAAATGTAAATAGTGTTTCATCAATGGTAGCTTTAATTGATGCTCATAGAAGACTAGAACAAGCTCAAAAAGCTATTCAATCAGAGAGTGAAATGAATGAAGTATTAGTTCAAAAAATTGGGGATACAAGTAGATAATGGAAGCAAGTGGAGTAACTAACTTATTATTTAAACATTTAAGCTTTAGAAGTGATAGACAAAATGTTATTTCAAGTAATATTGCTAATGTAAATACACCAGGTTATAAAACTAAAGAGTTAGTTTTTGAAGATGAAATGAGTAAAGTAAAAGGTAATAATGAGTTAGAGCTTTTTACTACAAATACAAAACACATAAACCCTTCTTTAAATGATATTAACAAACTAAATGAGCCTAGATTAGTTAATGTAAAGGGATTAAAAGAACAAAATGATGGAAATAATGTTAGCATGGATAATCAAATGAGTGAAATGTCAAAAAATAAGATTATTTTTGATGCTATCCAATCATCAATCAAAAAAGATTCAAGACTATTTAGATCAGTTATAGAATCATCACAAAAAAACTAATTAGGATTATTATTTTATGGATCAACTTGTAAAGTTTATTAACAACTTAAATGCTGCACAAAGAGCTGTAATAATTGGAGGTTTTTCTATTTTATTTGTGCTGCTAGTTGGATTATTGGTATATTCAAATATAAAAGCAGAAGATAAAAAACTTAATTATACAATCGCAAGTAACTTAACAAAAAATCAAGTAATGATGGCAAGTAATGAACTTGAAGCATCAGGTGTTCCTTTTTCTGTTATTGGAAGTGGAAATTCTCTTACACTTAAAACATCAAAAGAGTTCATTAATATTGCAAAAATTAAACTTGTAACAAGCGAAGCAGCAACGAGTAAACACGTAGGTTGGGAAATATTTGAAAAATCCTCTTTAGGTACAACAAACTTTGAAAATAATGTAAAATTTTTAAGGGCAACAGAAGGTGAACTATCAAGGTCTTTAGAGTCTCTATCTGGAGTTTTAAGTGCAAGTGTAAAAATAGCAATTCCTAAAAATACTATTTTTACAGAAAGAAAAACTGACCCAACAGCATCTGCTGTACTTTCTTTAAAACCTGGAGTTTTTTTAACTCAAAAACAAATTGATGGAATTAAAAATTTTATATCATCAGCAGTACCTGATTTAAAAGTTGAAAACATTAAACTTATTGATCAAGATGGTGCTTTACTTCAAATGTCAAATGATGAAATAGAAAATGAAAAATCATTAACACAAAATAAGTATAAACAAAAGCTTGAAAAAGATTATGAGAAGAAAATTGTTGAATTATTAGAGCCAGTTGTTGGAGTAGGAAGAGTTGTTGCAAGAGTAACAATGGAACTTGATTTTAAGAAAAGACATATTCAAGAAGAGATCTATGAACCTGAAGGTACAATAAGAAGTCAACAAACAACTGAAAATATTTCAAGTGCAACTGGTGGGAATAATGGTACTGGTGGTACTGCAGGAGTTGAAAACAATATTCAACCTCCAGATGAAGCAAATGGAAATAATGGGATTCAATCAAGTAGTGAAAGTTCTAAAAATATAACTAACTATGAAATCTCTAAAAAAATAATTGATGAAAAAAACAATAACTACTCTTCTGTTAAAAAAGTAAGTGCAGCTGTAACTTTTGACTCAACAGTTTTTGAAAATAATGAAAATAAAGAAGAGTTCTTAGCATCAATTGAATCTATAGTTCAAGAAACAATAGGTTTTAGTGCAAAAAGAGGTGATAAAATTGCTGTAAAAGCCTTTAAGTTTGTTACTATGAAAAATGCGAAGGTTCAGGTTGATGAAAATGGTAACCCTATAATTGTAGATGCTACTGAATCAGACTCTTCTGTAAGTACTTTAAGTATGGTAAAATCAATACTTAAAGAATTTAGTGAATATTTCCAATATTTAATTGCTGCTGTACTTTTATTTATTTTCTATAAGAAATTTATTGTAAATCATGAAGTTGTTATCTTAGGTGATGATGGAAAAAGAAAAGTTGATGCAGAAGGTAATCCTATTGATGAAGACTTTATGAATGAGTTTTTGGGAGACTATGAACAAGAGTTTGATTCTAATACTGCAAAAGGTAGACTTAAGTCTAAAGTTAAAAGTCAAATTATGAATAATATTGAAGGCTTAGATGAAGAGAGTGCTGCTAAGTACGAGGTATTAATAGAAGAAATTGATAAAGAGATTAATAATAATCCAGAAGAAATAGCAAGAATGATTGAACTACTACTTTCTGAAGGAAGTGGAAAATTTAAACCGGAAAGAAAATAGAGATGGCTGAAGAGTATAAAGATTTATTAAAAGGGATGTCAATGCTGAGTAAGGTTGCACATTTTTGTGTCCTTATTGGCGAAGATGCTACAGTAAAGATTTTCCAACATTTACCAAAAAATATCGTTGAAGATATTTCTACTGAAATTACAATGATTCAATCTGTTGATAAAGAAGTATCTTTAGCTATTTTAGAAGAGTTTCACTTATTCACTAGATCTAAAAATTTTATTAGTTCTGGTGGTTATGATTATGCTAAAGATATTTTATATAAATCTTTAGGAAAAGGTGAAGCTGATGAAGTTTTAGCAAAACTTTCAAGAATGAAACTTGCTGCACAATCATTTGCTTACTTAGATGCAATTAATCCAAAACAGTTATCTGACTTCATTAAAGATGAGTCTCCTCAAACAATTGCGGTTATTCTTTCTCATATGGAAGCAACAAAAGCAGCAGATGTTTTAATGCAACTTGAAGAAGATATAAAAGTTAAAGTTACAATGCAAATGGCAACTATTAAAGATGTATCACCAGATGTTGTAAGAACTATTTCTGTAGTATTAGAGAAGAAACTTGAATCACTTCTTTCTTCTATTGTTGATGTTGGTGGTGTTAAAGTTGTTGCTGATATGTTAAATAGAGTGGGACCTAAGTCACAAGATATTCTTAAAAATATTAATGGTGTTGATACTTCATTGGCAACTAAGATTAAAGAAAATATGTTTGTATTTGAAGATTTATTAAACTTAGAATCAGAACATGTTATGAAAATTTTACAAAATGTTGATACAGCTGATGTTGCAGTGGCAATGAAAAATGCTACTGAAGATGATATGACTAAAATCACAAGTGCAATGTCTCAAAGAGCAAGTGATAGATTCAAAGAAGAGTTTGAAATGCTTACTAAGGTTAAAATTAAAGATATTGAAGCTGCACAAAGAAAAATGCTTGATGTTGCACAGAAGATGATTGAAGAAGGCTCTATTGATAGAGATATGGATGATCAATAATGAATAAAGCAAACGTATACTCAAATGCAAAAGTTGTAAAAAACAGTGAAGTTCAAGAGTATCAACTTGGTACTTTTGTTCAAGATGAATCAGGACAAACACAACAAGTAAATATTCCAACATCTGTATTAAATACAAGTAATATAAATGGTGATATGGAAGCTGTACTAAATGAAATAAAAAGTTTAGGTACTCAACTTGCACAAATGAATCAAAAAGTATCAGGTTTAGAAAATGCTGGTGCAAAGGTTAAAGATATTGATGCACAAGTAGTTCAAGCTATAAAAGATTTAAAACATTATGCAAACTTTTTTGAGCAAGCAACTTTTCAAATGGAGACAAAAATTCTTAAGACTTCTATCTCTATCGCTCAGAAAATTATTGCAATAGAAGTTGGACAAAACTCAGCAGCCATAGCAAAACAGACTATTACTCACTTATTAGAAAAAATCAAGAATGCATCAAAAGTTAAAATTCATTTAAACCCAAGGGATTATGAGATATTAAAACATGAGTTAAACCTTGAAAGTTTTATCCAATTAGTTGATGATCCAAACGTTACAGCAGGTGGAGTTGTAATTGCAAGTGATCTTGGAAACTTTGATGGAAATATTGAAGCAAAAGTTAATACTATGCTTGAATCTTTAGATAATGTCTTATAATAAAATCTTACAAAAATAAACAATTAAAATATTTTTACTATATAATCTTTTTTACTGAAATTTTGTGGTATAATCTAGTAATTTAACAAAAAAGCGTAGTTATGGAAATTAGTGAAAGAGATTATGACTTATTAGTAGATACCGAGATTACTGTTGATGTAATGCTAGGGAGTGCAAATATTACTGTAAAAGAGTTTTTAGAACTTTCAGAAGGTGATATTATATCTTTAGATAAGCAAGCAGGATCAGGTGGAGATATCTTTGTTAATAAAAGAATTATTGGTACTGGTGACATAATTGTAATTGATGAAAAACTTGCAGTAAGAGTTCAAGAAGCAATGGACTCAGATAATGTTGTTAGATACTTCTTCGATGAGAAAGCAAATTAGGAGATTATTATGGCAGTAGAAAATGTAACAGTTAACACTTCAACAGGTGCGGATGGTAATGCATATACTTCTTCAGTAAGTAATGACCAATTAACAAACAATGACTTTTTAAGATTGATGATAGAAGAGCTTAAAATGCAAGATCCTACTAAACCAATGGATTCTCAACAAATGCTTTCTACTCAAATGCAGATGTCAAGTATTAATACAAATCTTCAAACAATTGAAACTATGCAGTATCTTGCTGATTCATTTAGACAATCAAATCTTTCAAATGCAGCAACAGTAATTGGAAAAAATGTTGAAGATGGTAATGTTGGAGAAAATGGAGTAAACAAAGCTTATACTGTACGATCAGTAGAGAATATTGATGGACAAGTAATGGTAAAAGCTCAGCAGATTCTTTATATTGAAGATCAGATAAAAGACCCAGATGGTGAATATATCTACTATAACGTAAAAGGTGAAATATTAGATGATGAGGGAAAACCTACTGGGAATAAAGTAGCGTTAGAGAATCCTGGACAAATAATTTTAGGAGAAGATGGCAACCCCGTGATTTTAGATGAGAATAATGAGATTATTGAAGATTCAGGTTACACTGCTGATGGTAGTGTAATGCCTGTATATTCAGATCAGTTAGTTAGTATACCTTTCTCTAATATTACAAAAATATTCTAAGGATAAATTATGATTAGTGGTTTATGGAATGGAATATCAGGATTAGATACTTTTGAGAAGGCATTAAGTTCTCAATCAAATAATGTTACCAACTCAAATACTATTGGACATAAGTCTGATAGAATTAGTTTTGCTGATATGATGTATCAATCAGGTTATGGAAAAGGTGTTGCTGTTCAATCTATTCAAAAAGATTTTTCTCAAGGTGGACTTAAAATTACAAATAATGATTTAGATATCGCAATTGAGGGAAAAGGTTTTTTTATTGTAAATGACCCTCTAACTGGAGAAGAGTTTTATACAAGAGCTGGAAACTTTAAAATGGGAGCAGATGGAACTTTACAAACTGTAGATAATAAAACAGTTTATGGTTCATCAACTGTTCTATCTAATATTGTTAGTTCTGATGGAACTACTCAATTTGATAATAACTATAATATTTCAATTACTTCAAAACAGATATCTGCAACAGATTATGTTGAGTCAATAAACGCTAAAGCAACTGACTTTACTCAAACAGCACAAGATAGTGGAGTATCGGGAAATGGTTTTAAGGATAGGTCTTCTAAAATATCTGATATAAGAGAAATGATAACGAACTATAATGAAAAACTAGATCTTTTTGTAAGCAACCCAAATGCAGCAAGCACTGCTCCTGTCTCTCAGCAAACACAGATTTCATTTAATGCTTTTTTAGCTGATCTACAAAATGATGGTGATTTTGTAGAAGTTAATATTGATGGTGAAAAAGTAAGACAATATTTTGATACTGATACACAAACAACAATGAATCTTTTTGCTGATAAGCTTTCTTCTGTGACTGGACTTACAGCAAGTGTTGATGGAACTGGATTAGTTACTATTGATTCTTTAATCCCCGGAAGAAGTTTTAATATTAAAGAAGCAGCTATAAATGATAGTGCACCAGCTATAACTGAAACTGTTTCACCTGTTACTGGTTCAGGAAGAGCTATGGTTGATAGTGCAAGAAATGCACTAAAAACTGCATTAGAAGCAGCAGACGCAAAACTATTAGAGATGACACATACTATTGGAAATAGTAATGCAGCTTTAACTGGAATAGGTGAGTTACAATTAAGATTAGATAATTTAAATATTTCAGAAAATGTTTTTGGTAATTTATCTGTAGAAGATGGGGTTATCTATGCCAAAGATGGTGATAACAAATTTTTAGTTGGTAAATTAGAGACGGCATATTTTACTAATCCTGGAGGATTAAATCCTCAAGGAAATAATCTATATGCAGCCACAGATGAAACTGGTGATAGGTTAAATGCAAATAATGTAAATAATTTAGTTGGTGGTGCAATTGAGCTTAGTAATACTGATTTAGGTGATGGACTTGTAGATATGATGGTATATCAAAGAGCATTTGAAGCAAGTTCTAAATCAATTACTACATCAGATGAGTTTTTAAAAACAGCAATACAGTTAAAGAGATAAACTCTTTAACTTTTTGTGTCTAAATATCAGTGCTTTTTAAAGCATTAATATTTGAACATGTAAAAGTGTTTAAAAATTTATCTAAAGGATAAATCATGATTGGAGCATTATGGACAGGGATTTCGGGACTTTCGTCTCATCAAACAGCGTTAGATAACGAATCTCATAATATTTCAAACGTTAATACGGTAGGTTATAAATCTTCAAGAATTTCATTTGCAGATCAAATGTATCAAGATAGAATTGGTAAAGGTTCTAAAGTACTTGATGCAGAAAAGTTGTATGTACAGGGTAACTTAAAACTTACAGGTGTTGATTATGATATGGCACTTAGTGGGGATGGTTTTTTTACTGTAAAGAACACAACTGCTAGTGGTACAGGAGAGAACTATTATACTCGTGCTGGTAACTTCAGAATGGGTGATAATGGAACTCTACAAGATGCAGCTGGTAATGAAGTTCAGGGATGGGCAATGAGACCTATTGATACTGATAAAGATGTAGTATCTACAAATCCAAATAATAAAACTTTTACAAGTGATTATACAAAGCTTTTATCATCAAAGGTTATTAAACACTCAAATTATGTTGAGACAATAACTGCAAAAGCAACAGACTATTCACAAACTGCAAAAGCTGACTCAGATTCAGTTTTTGAAGGAGCAGGAGGGAAAAGTAGAGCAGCAAAGATTTCAGATGTTGAAACTTTAGTTGCTAACTATGCTTCTTGGCTTCAAAAACTTCAAGATGAGCCAGATGGAGGGAGTGCAAGCTCTACTTCTCAAATCTCTCAAATTAACTTTAAATCAGGTGCCGATGGACTGATTACTAAAGAGGGAGATCAAATTTATGCATATGTAGATGGAAATAAGATTTCTCAAAACTATGTTTCAACATCTGCAAGTAATAATTTTATTGAGAGCTTTTTAGATACAGGAACTGATTTAGGACATCTATCTTTTGCAGGTACAACTTTTACAGTTGGTGCAGCTGAAAATCTAGCAAGATATGAGATGACAATTGATGGAGAAACTGTATTTTATGACTCTGATTCAAATGCCACAATAAAAGAGATTACTGAAGGATTGCAAGATGCAATTACTTCAAATGCTACTTTATCTGGAAGTTATACATTAACAGTTGATAGTTCAACAGGAACTATTGATTTAGGTGCAGCTCCTGTTTCAGCTTCTACAAATACTTTTAAGAGTGATTTAGATATTGATTATGATATTGCAGCAAGTAGAATTGCTACGTATAGAGCATTAGCTGATCAGATTTCTGAAATTCCAGGACTTAGAGCATATATGGTAAGTGAAGATGGTGGAACTAATAATGATGTATTAGAGGATAATGATATCTTTGATTTATCAACATCTAATTCTGATATGTTAAAAGGTATTTTACAAATTGAATCACTAGTACCAGGAGAAGCTTTTGAAATTTCTGAAGTAGGTGAAATTTCTGGTTCAAACTCTGTAGCTGGTGCATATCAAACTACAACATTAGCTTTAACAGGTGAAGGTGTTGGAGCATTACAAAGTGCTAGAGATGCATTAGCAAGAGCTATTACAGGTAAACAACAAGATGTTTATACTCCAGCAGATTTAGGCTTATCTTCTACTTCTACTTTAAATGATTTCACTTATTCATTAAGTATTTTTGATAAAGAGTTAGAGAAAATTATTCCAGTGCCAAATGATAATGCAACAATTCCTCAGCCAGTAGATATTAATATTTCAGATGTATCAAGTGTTCAAGACTTTGTTGATCAGTTTAATGCGCAAGCATCAAGTTCATCTCCTGCTTTATCTGATTATGTTGAAGCATTAAATATTAATGGAAATGTAGTTATTCAAACAAAAGATGATAACTATGATGTAGAATTTAGTGGAAGTTTAAAAGATGCAGTAAATCCTGTTAATGTAAATGCTACAACAACAGCAACAACAGCAACTATATCTGGTGCAAATATAGACTTTGGAAAAGGTATAGACTTTACTTATAACTATGATGATGGTGTTATCTCTGGAAGTATAGATATTTCAGATGCAAATAGTTTAGCTGATATTGCAACACAAATTAGCTCAATTGCAGATTTAACTGCAACAGTTAATGCTGCTGGTGATATAGTAGTTACTTCTGCAAGTGGTGGTGCTGACTTTACAGTTCCAGCTGCAGCTAATAATAGTTTGACAAATAACCTTGCAGCACCAGTAAGTGTTCCTCTTGATAAAAATAATGATTATAGTGGAAGACAAGGTGCAGGGGCTGAATTTATTGAGTTAGTAAATACAGTTGATCAAACAACAACTCAAAGTTCACTTCAACTTAAACTTGATACTTTAGGTATCTCTGATTCTGCATTTGGTGAGTTTTCTGTAGATAGTTCAGGTCTTATTACAATGAAGCAAGATGGTGCTGAGTTTGCCATTGGTCAAGTTTCTATTGCGCTATTTAATAATACAAGAGGATTAAACCCAAGTGGAGATAATTTACTTGCAAAAACAAATGAGTCTGGTGAACCTATATATAACTTAAACAATGACAAGACTGCAAAAATTGAAGGTAAAACGTTAGAGCTTTCAACAGCAGATTTATCAGAAAGTTTAGTTAACTTAATGGTATTCCAAAGAGCATTTGAAGCAAATGCTAAATCGATTACTACATCAGATCAATTATTAAATACATTAATCAATCTAAAAAGATAATAATTAAGAAGGCTTTTAGCCTTCTTAATAGACTAAAGAGGGGAAATTGGATAATTTTTTATTAGTTACAATAATTGGAATTTTACTTTTATACTTTTTTTCTAGTGCAAATGTTCATAAATCTTTATATAGAAAAGTGAATGAAGAAAAAAACATGGTGGAAGATGAAAACAAACGTCTACAAGAGATAATAGACAGATATGAAAAACAAGTAAAAGTAAGTTCAGGTACACTAAAAAACTCTCAAGACTCTTTACAGGTAGCAAGAGATGACTTACAAAAATTAAGATTAGAAAATGCAGAATTAAAGCATCAAGTTGAGACACTAGAACATAGAACAGAAGAACTTTATGCTCAAGTAAATACAATGGTTTAGGAATACTTTTTTGAAAAAGATATATAATTTATTATTTATTATACTTATTTTACCTCTTATATCTTTTTCAAATGAGGGTAAAATTGATTCCCAACCAGAAATACTTTTTAAGTATGATAAACTAAAAGAAAATCAAGAAAAACTTAGACTACAAGTTGAGTTTAATAAAGCTATTTTATTACTTGAAAAGGAAGAATATAAAAAGGCAATTGAAACTTTTAAAGTAACTTCTGAGTTGCTTAAGGTTCCATCATTTTTAAACATTGGTATTGCTTATTATAAACTGGGTCAAATTGATAATGCTTTACTCTATTTAAATAATATATATGATTATAAAGAGGCTATATACTCAGATACATACTCATATATTTCTGCAAGTTATTACTTATATTTGATAAAAAAAGAAAGAAAATACCTTGAAACTATTGTAAATATTACAAAGAAGTTTAAAACACTAACTGAACATTCAAAGAGATTAGTTGTTGATACATTCATTTTATTAAAAGATTATGAATTAGCTTTAAAAATTTTGGAGACTATGGAGTTTCCGATGAATATGAAAAAAGCTTTATTACATTTAAAATTAAAAGATTATATAAAAGCAGAGAGATATCTTCAGCGAGCAAAAGAAGAAAGCTTTAATCAAAGTAGAACAAACTTGATACTTTGGTTAATGGTTTATAGAGATTTAAAAGCAAATGATATACAAAAACTTTTAGATAGATTAAAAGAGTTAGAAAAAGTTAAAGATACTTTTAAAGTAAACCAAGAATATCCCCTAAAGATTTTTTTTAACAAATCAAAATATACACCAAAAGAGTACTTGAAGTTTGTAACTAAATTTGATAAAGATAGAAAAATAGATTTTCTTTTTTATTTTGCCCCTTTTGTTTTCTCTGATAAGCAAGAAATCCTTTATGATATATCAAAAGGATTTATTTTCAATAGCGAACAAAATGTGGAAAGCTTAGAGCAAATGGTTAAATATAATGCTAAGTTTATTGAAATAATTCAAGATGATCCTATTATTAGGGTTAATAAAATGCAGTCACTTTTAAAGGAAGACTCAAATTCATATATTTACTATAATTTAGCTCTTTGTTATGCTCAAATAAGTGATTTCCATAATGCTTATAAATATTTTTCAAAAGCATATAAACTAAATCCAGGAAATAAGCTTTATTCTGTAATGACATTAATAAGTGCTGAAAAAATAAATAGGGATATAAAAGATAAAGAGTATATAGTTCAAAATATTAAATCAAAAGATGGTATGTACAAGTATTTTGGTCAGACAATTTACAAGGAGTATTTGGAGCCAAAATTTAAAGTTGTTTTTGATCCCTTAACATATAATCAAACTATTTTTTATAAAGCCTTAGATTATTTAGATAAGTTAGCAATTAATAAAATAACTTTAGAGCATCCTTTATTCGTTGAACATTATAAGGATCCATTAGTTTATTTAATGAAGTCAACTATTCGAAGAGAAGGGGAAAATGATTATAACTACTTTGCAAGACTTCAAGATAAAACTCCATTAAATATAAATAATAACTTTTTAGAAGGCCCACTAGTAATTACTAAATATTATGTTGATTTATTAAAAGCAATTGGTTTATTTCATAAAGCTGATTTAACTTTAGCAGGTGAAGAGAATCCCTCTTACTTAAGAACAAAAGCTTTAAGAGAATTACATAACAGTAAACCTAAAGAGAGTTTAAAAATTTTATATGGTTTACAAAAAAAATATAAATTAGAAGACAAATACACAATGTATCTAATTGTTGCATCACAATTAGAAGATAATAAATATAACGAAGCTCTTTTACAAATATCATTAATTAAAGCTATTTTAAAAGACCCTGGAGCAGATTTTTTAACAGGTGTACAACTTGTTCAAGATCTAAAGCTAAATAGTGCCTCACAATATTTTATTGAACCTTATAAAGATTCTTTAATTGATTTCAAACTTCTTAACTTTGACTCTCTTTTAGAGTCAATGTAAAAATAATATAATTCCCCTCGTTTTTTTAGTAATATTCATCAATTTTAATTTTTTTTTGATATAATAATTGTAATTCTGTACTTTTCAAGGAGGTTCTCATGGAACTAGGAAGAATTGCTGAAATTGATAATGCACAAGTTAATCATTCAGATAAAATTAAATCTGTTCAAGAAGTTGATGAAAAGCATAAGTCTATTCAGGATGACCAGTACAAAAAAGTACAAGGCTCATTACACGAGACAGAAAAAAATGAAGTTATACTAGATAACATAAAGTTTGGATATAACAAACAATCTCAGGACTTTTTTGTAAAAGTTACAAGAGGTGATATTGAGTATAAATATCCTACTGAAGATATGATGAGAATAAAAGCTCACATGCTTGAGTCTATAAATGAACAAGAAAAATAATAAAATATAAGCAAAGGGTTTATTTTTGGCATCTGATTTATCAAGTTTTTTAAAAGATGAGTTAGCTAATACTTTAGAGCAGTTATTATCAAAAAGTACAACAGTTGATTCTGTAGCAGCACTAGATGTTAGTAGCTTAGATGATTCACAATGTATTGAAGTATCAGTTAAATTTGAGTTTTCAACTATTAGTTCAAATTGGAAGTTTTATATACCTTCAATTACTGCAACTAAGTTTGAGTATTTTATGCTTGGTGGAATGGGTGACTTAAAAGAGCATATTGATGATGAAATTGCTGATGCAGTAAATGAAATAATCTCAAATGTATGTGGTAGTTTATGTACATCAGTAAATGCACAAGGTTTCCCTGATGTAAGCTCAATAAAATCAGAAGTTTTAGACTTTTCAATTAAGGTATGTGGTGATATCGAAGATAACGATAGAGTATATACTTTAGACTTAGCTTTAGATGGTGAAAAACTACCAATTTATTTATCTCTTGATGAAATAATATTACCTTATTTAGCTTCAATAACAGGATATGATAGCTCTTCTGCTTCTGAAGTAGCATCAAGTTCACAAAGTGCTATTTCAGCTCCTACTGCTAGTGTTTCTCAACCTAGTATGGGACCAAGTGTAAGTTCTATTAGCTCACTATTATCAGAAGAATCAGCTGAAAACTTACAACTTCTTTTTAATATCAAATTAAAATTAAGTGTTAGACTGGGGACTAAAAACTTTTTATTAAAAGATATTCTAAGATGGGATATAGGTGAAATCATTGAGTTAGAACAAATGGTAAACGAACCTTTAGATATTTTAGTTAATGGGGTAAAAATAGGAGAAGGCGAAGCTGTTATCGTAGAAGGAAAGTTTGGTCTAAAAATTAAAAATATTGGCGACAGTTCGACAAAACTAAGTCAAATAGGAATATAACATATGGATAAAAGTACTGCAGGTGGATTGGCTGGTGGTTGGGCCTTAGTTTCTCTAGCCATTATGTTAGGTGGTGTTGGTTTTGGACCTTATATTGATGTTCCTTCTGTAATAATTGTTATTGGAGGAACATTAGCTGTAACAGCAGGGCAGTTTGAACCAGCTGATTTAAAAAGAATAATTCCAGCTATGAAAGTAGCTTTTAATGAGGTTAAAGTAGAACCTTTACCTGAATTAATTGAAAAAATCACTTTCTATGCTACTGAGATTAAGAAACATGGTGTAATGCATATTGAACAAAAGGTTTTAGAAGAACAAAATCCTTTCTTTAAAGAAGCTTTTCAGTTATTAGTTGATGGAACAAAAGCAGAAACTCTAACTCCTTTATTAGAAACAAAATTAGAGTATATGGAAAAAAGACATAGTACAATGCATAAAATGTTTGCAAATATTGGTGGAACAGCTGGTTCTATGGGGATGATTGGAACACTAGTTGGATTAGTTGCAATGCTTGCAAACCTTTCAGATCCAGCATCAGTTGGTCCAGCAATGGCAGTTGCTTTACTTACTACGATGTATGGTGCATTAATTGGTACTCTTTTTGCAGGTTTAATGGAGAGTAAACTATCTCAAAAACATGCAAAAGAAGTAGAAGCATGTGAAGTAATTATCTTAGGTACAACTATGATTGCAGCTGAAGAATCAATAGGTAATATCAAAATGCAACTAAATGCAATTTTAGTTGATGATGAGGAAGAGTAAAATCTATGGCAGATAAAAAGTGTCCTGAATGTCCTAAATGTTTACCAGGTTGGCTAGTACAATTTGGTGACTTAATGTCATTACTTTTAACTTTTTTTATTTTACTTTTATCTATGGCAGTAATGGATAAGAAAAAAGTAGAAGAGTATTTTGATATTATGAAAAAAGCAATGGGATTCATTGATGCTTCAACAGATGTTCAAACTCAGTCAGAAAAACATTCTACTGAATCAAGTAACTCTTCAGATGATGATACAGACTCAAATGATGAGTCTATGGAAGAGAGTATGCAAGAGGTTGCAGAATTAGTAAATCAAATGAATGACATAAGTACAGTTGAAACAGAGCAAATTCAATTGGAAAAAGGACAAAATGAGTTTACTTTAGACATACCTTCTACTATAATGTTTGAAGAGGGCGAATATGCAATTACTAATCCAAATTCAAAGAGATTTATAGCAAAAGTTGCTAGAGTAATAAGAACAATGCCTCAAGCATTTAATATTGAGATTATAGGGCATACAGCAACAAATGGTTTTCAAGATGAGAAGATACCTAGAGATAACTGGGATTTATCAGCATTAAGATCAATATCAGTGGTAAAAGAACTTATAAAAAATAGAATTGACCCTAGTGCTTTAAAAGTATCAGCATACTCATCTTATCATCCTAAAAGTGAGTTAGCTTCTGATAATAGAAGAGTTGAAATGAAGTTTTTTGCAGATAATACAAATGATGATATTTTATCTGAAGAGAGCTTCTTTGATAGATTGGAGTAAAAATGGATATTAATACTAATTATCTTGATATAAATACAATAAAAAAGAGTCCAGCAGATAATTATAAAAATCTTGACTCATCAAAACTTGAAGATGATAGTTTAAGAAAAGTAAGTAATGATTTTGAAGCTTTTTTTATGAAGCAACTATTAGATATTTCATTAAAAGATAGTACATTTGCAGGGCAAGGTAGTGGTTCAGATATTATAAAAGGTATGTACACAGATACTATTTCTAGGCAATCAGCTGGTACTTTAGGAATCAGTGATATGTTATATAATTTTTTAAGTGAAAGAAAAAAGTAAAGGCTTGGCATGGTTAATTCAATTGTAGATGAAATGTTAGTACTAATTAAAAAGATGGAAGACTATATTGACCAAGATATTGAAGATATAAAAAAAGCAAGGCATGAAGAACTTCTTACTAGAAATAGTGAAAAAGAAGAGATGATTGAAAAAATTACTTCATATAAACAAGACTTAAACAATGCACTTGTTCAAGAGATGGAAAATGGAGTGGATGTTAATATTTATAGAGATAAAGTAGATAGTTTAGAAGATGAGCTTAAAAAACTTTATGAAGCTAATAGAAAACTAGCACTAATAGTTCAACCAATACAGCAAATGTACAAAGAGATTGTTGATGAGATAACAGAATTAAATGGAGGACAAATGTTCGATGTTAAGGCTTAGTAGTCTTTTACTTTTAATAGCAATTTTTTCATCTAAACTTTTTGCTATAAATGTAGTAATTGCAAAAAATGATATTCACTTTAATGAGTTTATTACTTTAGAAATGATTACTCCTGGAAAAGTTCAGAATGTGAAAAGACATTGTAATCCTACAACTATAAATGATTTTAAAACTAAAAAACTACAAGCAACTCACTATATGAAAAAAGGTTTTGTTATTTGTAAAGATGATGTGAAAGAGTTTAATAATAAATCAGTACTATTTAATTTTGGCTCAATTGAAATTGAAAAAAATGGAAAAATTATCTTTGAAAATGATGAATATATTAGGATTAAAAAGAGTAATGGTGATATTGAAAAAATCTATAAAGATGGAAGAATAAAATGAATATGCTTTCATTCTTAGGAGAAACTCCTACTCTTGCACTTAAAAATGCTCAGGCTGAATGTGGTGAAGAAGCAATTGTAATCTCTACAAAAAAAATTTCTAGTGCTAAAGATGGAAATAAAGATATGTATGAGGTTATTGTTGCTTTAGAAGATGACGATAAAGAGATTAAACATACTAAAAAAATAACAACACCTGTCACACATTCCTCATATATTGACGATAAAAAAGATAAAAGATTTGAAGCCAAAGTATATGATTTTAAAGAAGAGATTCTTAAAATGCAAGATGCAATTATGCAAGTACAAAAATCTCTTTGGAACCCTAAAAGTCAACTTTATGATTTAACAATACCTTTAGAATTTGTAGATATGTATAATCTTTTTGAGCAAAATGAGTTTGACCAAGAGATGACATATACTATTATGAAAAAAACTATTAAACAACTTCCTGTTGCTTTAAAAAATAATCCTAAAAAAGTAAATGATTTCTTTAAACTAGTTCTCAGACGAATTATTCCCATAAAACAAGAAATCCCATTAAGAAAACATCAAAGAAAAATTGTAATGATGGTTGGACCAACAGGAGTTGGAAAAACAACAACAATTGCTAAATTAGCTGCAAGATATGCTTATAAACTCGGACAAAACTATAAGGTGGGTATTGTTACTTTAGACTCATTTAGAGTTGGAGCAATAGAACAATTACAAGCATACACAGATATTATGAGACTTCCTTTAGAAGTAGTTAAAAAGCCTGAGGATTTAGTGGAAGCACTACTTAGACTTAAAGATTGTAACTATATTTTTATTGATACAGCAGGGTCTAGTCAATATGATGTTGATAAAATTGAAATGATAAATGAATATCAAGAAAAGGTACATGAACTACCTATTGAAAAGGTACTTGTTCTTCCTGCAAACGTAAAGCATAGTGATTTAGTAGATATTTATACCAACTATTCAAGATTAAATATTGATTACTTAACTTTCACAAAATTAGATGAGACAAGAAGTTTTGGAAATTTAATCTCTTTTGCTCATAAAACAAAAAAATCTATTACTTACTTCTCTATAGGACAAAATGTACCTGATGATTTAATAGTATCTGATTCTTCTTATTTAATAGATTGTTTTATGAATAATGCTTGTGTAAGGAGATAGTATTGTTTAATTCAATCTCTGCACAAGCAAGTAAGCTTGTAAACTTAACAAAAAGCTCATCTGTTGTATCTAAAACTAAGCTACTTACAATAACTTCAGGAAAAGGTGGTGTTGGAAAATCAACATTTACTGCAAACATGGCATATTTACTTGCAAGAAGAGGTTTTAAAGTAGCTGTTATTGATGCAGATATTGGCTTAGCAAATATGCAAGTTTTATTTGATATTAAACCACGATATTCATTATTTGATTATATTGAAGGAAGAAATACTATTGAAGAAGTTATATCTCAAACTTCATATGAAAACATCTCTTTAATTGCAGGAAAAAGTGGTTATCAATACTCAAGTTTAAAAGCTTCTTTTGTATTAACAAGAATAGTAGAAGATGTTAAATCTTTAAATAGATTTGATTATATAATTATTGATACCGGAGCTGGATTAAATGAATATGTACAAGAGTTTTTATCAATTTCTGACAATATTTTAGCCCTAACTACAACGGACCCTTCCGCCTTAACTGATGTATATGCATTGATAAAAATGTTATCAAAAGATAAAGAAAAATTATTGATTTGTTTTAATCATACAAAAAATTATAATATTGGCGAGACAATTTCTAAATCTTTAGTAAATTTAGCTAAAAAAAATAGGTTAAATTCAAAATTTATGGTAAAATATATAGGTAATGTGTCGACATCTGCAAATATTTCAACAACATCAAGACTAAGAAAGTTATTCGTTCAAGAATTCACAAACGATGAAATAACTTTACAATTACAAAAAATAATCGACATTTTACTAAAAGAAATTAGGTAAGTAAGGTAGTTTGTGCTAATAAATAAGCATTATATATTTTTTATACTAGTAGGAAAAATATGGTTGTAGAAAGATTTTCTCAAAATCTTATCAATAGTGGTATATTTAGACTGTACATAGCTACAGGATTTTTTGCAACTTTAATTTTCTTCGTAATAAATGCTGATTTATTTACACCAATGGAAATGATTTTTGGAATAATGGGTGTAACTATTATTTTGAAAGGTGTCACTAATATGATGCTTTCATTGATTATATTACTTTTTAATTTAGATAATAAAAGAGAAGAACTAAAACATAAGTACAATGAAGATAAAATTGATGCTATGTTAGCAGAGCTAAGTGTTCAAGATGCACAAGAAAAAGTAGATAAAGAAACTTCAAGTAAATAAGGAGAAGTAGATGAATATTAATTCTATTACGGATTCAATTGGATCAATTGCTTCAAAACAAAATAATCAAGTAAATCAAGCTGCACAATCTGATTTAAGTTTTAAAGATATGCTAAAAGATGCAGTAAATGAAGTAAATGATACGCAAGTTCAAGGATATAATGCCATGGAAGGTATTGCTACAGGAAAGGTTAAAAATCTTCAAGAAGCTGTACAAAAGATTGAAGAGGCTGAGCTTTCTTTAAAACTTGGTTTAGAAGTGAAGAATAAAGCGATTAATGCTTATAGAGAAATAATGAAGATGCCAGTTTAGTAGGAGTTTATTATGGGTTTTTTTGATGGATATGATATTGCTGTTTCTGGTATGAGTGCTCAAAGAACAAGAGTAAATATTACTAGTGCAAATATTGCAAATGCAAAAACTACACACACAGAAGATGGTGGACCATATAAAAGACAAAGTGTTGCTTTTCATGAGGTTTTATTAAAACAAAACGAGAAAGCATCAAATGATATTAAAACAGACTTTAATAAAGACGATAGTGATAAAAATCAATTAGCTTTAAGAGGAGTGGGAGTAAAATCAATAGTAGAAGATGATTCTGATCCTGTAATGAGATATGAACCATCACATCCAGATGCAAATGATGAGGGTTATGTTGCTTATCCAAATATTAATCCTGTTATTGAAATGATTAATTTACTGGAAGCTAGACGTTCTTATGAGGCAAATGTTACAGCATTTACAACACATAAGAATATTGATGTGAAAACATTAGATATATTAAAAGCATAGTAGATGAGTGAAGAAGTTAATTTTTTAAATCTTGGTAAAACTACACAAGATACAAAAACTAGTACTAATAATAAAACTTCAGAGAGTTCAAAAAAAGAAGGTATGTCTTTATTTGATTCTCTTCTAGTTAAAAATACTAAAAAAGTTGACACTTCTTCAGAAGAAACTACAAAAACAAAAGAAAAAACTCAAGAATCTACAGACTTAAAAAAAGTTGACACTTCTTCAGAAGAAACTACAAAAACAAAAGAAAAAACTTCAAAAAAACTTGATACAGATAGTCAAAAGAAAGACTCCACTGATACTAAGTCAAATGACAATAAAAATGTATTAGATACTGACAAAAAGAAAGATTTAAAAGAAAACACTTCAGAAAATACAGATAATAAAAAAGATACAACTAAAGTAGAAACAAAAAGTAGCAGTTCTTTATTAGATAGAATGATTTTAGAAGCTAATAAAAAAGTTAAAAATAATAGTAATCAAAAACATGACGAAAAAACTTTAAAAAATAGTGATAATAAGGATTTATCTCAAAAACAAAATTCTTTATTTGGTGAAGAAGAAAATGAAAATAAAGTAGAGAATAAAACTCAAAAAGTAGAAGAGTCAAAAACTAAAGAATCAACTGAATCAAAAGAGACAGTAAATAAAAATACTGAATTCGAGAGTACATCCGATAATAAAGAATCTAAAAAATTAGATGAGAAATCTAATGATGAAAAGATAAAACAGACTCAACCCTCTTTAATGGATCAATTATTAAATAAAACTAAAAAAGATTTAGAAAGTAAAGATAAAGAATCTACTTTAAGTAAAGTAGAAGAGAAAAAAGATACTAAAGAGTCTATATCTCAAGCACTAAGTGAAACAAAAAAAGTACAAGCAGAAAAAAATAGTTTAGTTGAAAATAAAGATGCGAAAGAAGTTAATAGTCCTAAAGAAGAAAAAGTAGCCAATAATGTTGAGGTAAAAGATACTTTAAAAGAGCAAAAATTATCAAAAGAAATTAGCTCAACTTCAGTAGAAAAAAAAGAAGATAAAATAATTAATAAAAGTTTTTCAAATAAAGAAGAAAATAAATCTATCGATGTAAAAGATGAAAAAGTAAATAAAACTTCTTTAGAAGAAACAAAAGAACTAAATACTAATGAAGAAAAAGCAAATAAGAAAATAGATATCAATGTATCTAAAGTAGAGCAAAACACTACAAAAGAAGAACCAAAAACGAACGATACAAAAGTAATTCCAAAAGAAGAAAAAACAACAAATATTGAATCTTCAACAAAGAAAACAGAAATAAATACTTCTACAAATGATAGTAAAAAAGAGCCAGGTAATTTAGCAAAATTAGATAAAGAAGCAATTGTTCAAGATGAACAAAAAGTTGAAGTAAAAAAAGAGACTCTAAAGCAAGAGAATACAGAAAATTCAAAAGATACTAAAACTAAATCTTTAATGGATCAACTAATAAATACTAACAAAACTAAGACTGTATCAAGTGAAGCCTTAGAAACAAATGTAAATTCATCTTCAAAAAATGGTGATTTATTAACTAATATATATTTGGGTTCACGAAAAAACTCAATTTATAATCAAATGCTATCTACTAAAAGTGAAGCAGTTAAGATTGTAAAAGAGGCTAAAACTACTGATGATATAAAGAAAGGAGCAGATAAGCTAGATTTAAATGCAAAAGATTTATCTGTTACTAAAGAAGCAGTTTCACAAAAGAAGGAAGAGTTTAATAAGCAAGTAGATACAAAAATACAAAGAGACAGTATAGATAGAATGGTTATGGATCAAAATAATATGAAAAGTAGTTCTATATCAAATGAAACAACATCAAAATTAAATCTTTCTTCCTCTAATACTCAAGAAACTACAGTTAACTTAACTGTTTCACCAAATGCAGCATTAACTATTCAAAATAGAATTATTGGTGCACAACAACAAATGTCATCAATGATGTCAGATATAGCAAGAAATATGTATGAAAACTATAAGCCTCCTATTACTGCATTTAGAATTAATCTTTTCCCTGCTCAACTAGGACAAATTGCAATTTTAATGAAAACTGATAGAGATAGTGGAATGAGTATTTCAATGAATATGTCTAACTCAGCAACACTTGATGCAGTTGTTGAAAATCAAGGTTCATTAAGAGAAGCTATAAATAGAAACTTTAACAATCAAACAGATGTAAATTTTGAGTTTGGTATGCAAGGTGAAAGTCAGAATAACTCTTCATCAGGAAATAATGAAGGAAATCAGGAACAAGCAAGTCAACAACAACATTCCTCTACAGATATTTTAGAAGCAGTGAATGATAATAAAAATGTTGCTGATGATTTAAATTATTTGTAAATGGAACAACTTTTATCCTTATTAAATGAAGAACTCCTTTTCAGTTCTTTACTTCTTTTTGCAAGAATTTTAGCCTTTGTTGCTTTTATGCCTCCCGTTTTTGACCATAACTCTGTAAACCCTACAGTAAGAGTTGGAGTAGCTTTTTACTTAACAATTTTTTTATATCCTTTAATTGATGTAAAGGGTGATTTTTCTCAAGACACTTTTATCTTATCTTTAATTTCTGAAATAACATTAGGTTTAGTAGCTTCATTCTTTTTACATGTAATTTTTGCAGCAGTAAGGGTTATTGGAGAGTTTGTTGAATATGCAACAGCCTTATCTATGGCAAGTATGTTTGATGCTGCAAGTGGAAGTAATACAGGGCTTGTAAATAGACTATTGTATTTAGTAGCATTAATGCTTTTTTTTCAAACAGGAATGTATGAAATAACTATTATTATGCTTGTAAAGAGTTTTTCAATGGTTCATTTAGGAATGTTTAATATCTTTTCATATGATGGAATACAAATTGCTATAGATGAAGTTCAAAGAATGTTTGCATTTGCATTTGCTTTTGCATTGCCACTATTTTTTATTGGTTTTATTTTAGATATTTATTATGGCTATGGTACAAAATCTATGCCAGCTTTTTCTCCTTTTGTAATTACCTTTCAGCTAAAATTTGCATTGATATTTATATTTCTAATTCTAGGAATGGAAGTTTTTACAGAGAGTTTTACTAATTACATGATAACAAAGTTTGAGTAGGTATTATGGCAGACGAAGAAGAAAAAACCGAAGAACCCACCCAGAAGAAGATAGATGATGCAAAGGAAAAAGGTAATGTCCCTAAATCAATGGAAGTTACAGGGGCAGCAGTTTTATTGTTTGGGTCAATCTATTTACTATTTTTTTCTGGTTTTACTTTTGAATCAATAAAAAAACTAATGCTTTTTTCATATGGTTTTATGGGACAAGAGATGAATGAAACAGTCTTTTATTCAATAGCTTATACTTTTGTTATGACGGCTGTAAAAGCACTTTTACCCATTTTTGTATTGGTGATTTTATTAGCTTTAATAACAAATTGGAGCCAGTTTGGTTTTTTGATAACTCCATTAAAAATTGATTTGCAAAAATTGGATCCAATTAAAGGGATGAAAAATGTATTTGCATTTAAGAAGGCTTTAGAGGCTCTAAAATTAACACTAAAATTACTAATAATTATAGTTGTTATGTTTATAGTTTTAGCATTAACTCATAAAGCATTCTTAGCTATGATGGATAAGGAGTTTTATGCTACATTTAATACTATTATAGAGTTGATTATATATTTTTTAGCAGCAATTCTTCTAATTATAATACTTTTTGCTATAATAGACTTCTTTTTTACAAGACATTATTATTTTAAATCTTTAAAAATGAGTAAACAAGAAATTAAAGATGAGTTTAAAAATATGGAGGGGGATCCTCAAGTAAAAGGAAGAATTCGTAAGATACAAATGCAAATGCATCAAAAAAGAATGATGAATGATGTTCCTGATGCAGATGTTGTAATTACAAATCCAAGTCATTATGCTGTAGCATTAAGATATGATAATACAAAAGATAATGCACCAAAAGTAGTTGCAAAGGGTATTGATTTTATTGCTTTAAAAATAAAAGATATTGCAAGGGAAAATGATATACCTATTATTGAAAACCCAGCACTTGCAAGGTCTTTACACTCACAAATTGAAGTTGACCAAGAGATACCAGGTGAGTTTTATAAGGCATTAGCTGAGATTTTCTCTTATGTATTTGAATTGAAAAAGAAAAAAAGGTAGATTTTGAAGTTTTTTATTTTTTTTATATTGATATTTACTTTTTCTTTTGCTAAAAAAGACTTTTATTATGGGTTTATAGATTCTACTGGTGAGCAGATTTCTCAAAAAAGAATCCAAGAAATTGATGATGGATTTTCAACTATTAGTAATGCTAGACAGCTTTCTAAAGAAGGGAAAGTCGATGAAGCATATACTCAAATTAATGCTTTAAAAGAACAAAATAAAGTAGAGATTTTATATTCAGATATTATCATTTTATACTCAGAATTAGCAATAAAGAAAAAGTCTAAAAGAATTATTATTGATGCAGCAGCTGAACTTGAAAAAGCTATTAATGATTCAAAAATACATGAGGGTGATTTAGCCAGAGCTTATATGGTGTTAGTTGAGTTGAAATTAAATCTTAATAAAGCTGATGATGCCAAATACTTTGCAAATATTATTGTAAACAATTTTGATAACGAAGTTATAAATGCATATGGAAAGATTTTTTTAGCAAAAGTTTATAAACACCAAAAAAATTATGATATGTCAATTAAAATTTTATATGAAGTATTAACAAAAACTACTGATTTATTAGTTGCAACATTGGTTGCAGATGAACTGTTTGATGTATATGTTTTAAATGACCAAAAGAAAGAAGCATATGAACTTATTTCCAAAGTATTAGAAAAGAATATGGACT
Source organism: Arcobacter sp. F155 (assembly GCF_004116455.1). Classification (NCBI taxonomy): domain Bacteria; kingdom Pseudomonadati; phylum Campylobacterota; class Epsilonproteobacteria; order Campylobacterales; family Arcobacteraceae; genus Arcobacter; species Arcobacter sp. F155. Next base: position 56,989 of record NZ_PDJU01000007.1, on the reverse strand, counting down.
ATTATGCTAAAGATTCATTTTTAGCATTAGAAAAGGTTAATAGACTGCTTAATGCTGATATGCCAGAGTTTGCAGTTAGAATTTTAGAAGAGTTACTAAATAGAACGGATAAACCTGCATCTGTAGAAGATTTCAAATTTAAATTAGCAGAAATTTATATGAAAATGTATGATGGTACAGAAAAATATTTAATTAAAGCAAGGGAACTCTATAAAGATATTTTAAATGATTTTGCAGGTGGAATCTATGCCGAAAAAGCAAAAATGTACATTGATGAAATTTTAATGAGACAAGGGATTTTGGAACCAGCAGCAGTTTCTGCAAAATATCCTGAATCTGAAGCCATGCAACAAAAGGTTTTAGTACAAGAGCTTCTTAATCATAAAAGACAAGGTAAATATGATTTAATTTTAAAATCAAAAAGAATCTATGTAAAAATATCTAACACAATTGCACAGAGATTTGGCTATGACTCTGTAGATGAAATCTTTGATGAAGTTACAATTGATATGATTAAAAAGTATTTAGCAACTGGTAAGTGTTTTTTATTAAATGAGACTTTAAATGGTGCGAGAACAGAGACGTTCCAAGCTTTAATTGAAGATAAAACAACAAAAGATAAGTTTTTTGAATGTTTAGTTGAGGTTCCTTCTGAAAAAGCATATAACCTATTAAAAGATACCTTTAGTACAAGTAGAAATGCTACTATTTATTTATATTTAGAGCGAATGGCACTTTCTTTACAAAACTTTACAGATGCAAAAAGCTTTTCTGCAAAAATTGATATGGTTGATGATAAAAAGATTTTAGAAAAAGAGTTTTTATATAGATTTCTTATTAAAAATACTGTAGGAGACTCTATATCAATGGATAAGTTCTTTAACTATGCCCATCGAAATCAACAATTTATTGAATCAAATAGTAATAATCCTATGATAATAGATTTTTACTATTATTACTATCTTTATTTGATGAAACGAGAGCTTAAAGATGAAGCTGAAGTTATATTAAATAAATTATATAAAAAACAAAAAGAGAATAATGCTCATGTATATTCTCCTTTTGTAGAATTAGAATTAGCAAAAATAGCTCAAACAAACAATAAAAATGAAGAGTCTTTAAATTTACTTTTAGATGCTCTGGATTACTCAAGAAAAATAACTCCAAATAATTTAGCACAAGTTTATTATGAGTTAATAGTTTTATATGAAGAGTTTGAGAATAATATTAAAAAAGATGAATTTATCAATAAGTGTAAATCAATTGAAGGAACAACAGATAGTTTATATAAGAAAATGTGTGATGAGATGTAAATATGGATATTGATTCGTTATTAAATAGTATTGACTCAACTGAGCTTTCTATCCCTTTTGGAAGAATTAAACATATCTCTTCAACTACAATTAAAGCTTCTGGAATAGAAGTTGCTGTAGGTGATATTGTAAGAATTGAGTCACAGCAGCATATCTATACGGTTTTAGGAATGGTTGCATCAATTGAGTCAAGTGATTTTACAATTGTTCCTTTCTCTTTTATTGATGGTTTTAGAATACATGATAAGGTATTTTTACAAAAAGATGGATTATCTGTTGAGACAGGATATGGTCTTTTAGGAAGAGTTGTAAATGCTTTAGGTGAGCCTATTGATGAAAAAGGAAAAATCAAGGATTTAGCTGAAAGTTCTGCAATTAATAAAGTCTCTATGTCTCCTCTTGAAAGGGGAGTTATTGATGAGAGGTTCTCAACAGGTGTAAAAGCAATTGATTCTATGTTAACTGCTGGGAAAGGACAAAAAGTAGGTATCTTTGCAGGTTCGGGTGTTGGTAAATCTACTTTAATGGGAATGATTGTTAAAGGTTGCGAAGCTCAAATAAAAGTAGTTGCATTAATTGGGGAAAGGGGTCGTGAGATTCCTGAGTTTATTCATTACAACTTAAATAATAACCTAGAAAATACAATTATTGTTGCAGCTACATCAGATGAGTCAGCTTTAATGCGTAAATATGGTGCTTTTACAGCAATGGCAATTGCAGAGTTCTTTAGGGATAAAGGACATGATGTTCTTTTAATGATGGATTCTGTAACAAGATTTGCAATGGCTCAAAGGGAGATTGGATTAAGTACTGGAGAACCACCAGTAAGTAGGGGGTATCCACCTTCAGTTTTTGCACTTTTACCACAATTAATGGAACGAGCTGGTAATAATGCTAAGGGTTCTATTACTGCATTTTTTACGGTTTTAGTTGATGGTGATGATATGAATGATCCTATTGCTGATCAGAGTAGATCAATTCTTGATGGACATATAGTTTTAACAAGAGAATTAACAGAACAAGGTTTTTATCCTCCAATAAATCTTCTGAAGTCGGCATCAAGGGTAATGGATAAAGTTGTTAATGATGAGCACTATAATTATTTTTTAAAGCTAAAAAGGGTATTATCTATGATAAAAGAGAATGAAGTTTTAGTTCGTGTAGGGGCATATAAACCTGGAATGGACAAAGAACTAGATGATGCCTTAGCTAGAAAAGAGAAAATTAGAACTTTCTTGACACAAGGTATGAAAGAACAGTATAATTTTAATGAGATAGTAGCGAAGTTTAAGGAGGTATTCCAATGATTAGATCAACTTCAGAAATGTTATTTAGGTTAAGTAACTTAAATAATGAACAACAAAGAATTAGTTATCAAATGAGTAGTACTAAGATATTACAATATGGAAGTGATGATGCAAACCTATTTACTAGGGATATCTACTTAGATGATAAAATTAAAGTATATGAAGGTATTAAGCTACAAATACAAAAAACTAATGCCCAAAATAATGTATCTGACTCTACATTAGATGAAATTAAAAACCTTCTAACATATGTGAAAACTGAATTAATTAAAGCAAATACAGATACAGTTAGTCAAAATGCAAGGGAAGCTATTGCTGTAAATCTAAAGGGTGTAAAAGAGAACCTTTATATGTTATCAAATGAGCAGGTTGAAGGTGAATATATTTATGCTGGTTCTGATTCAATGATTAAACCATTTGTGCAAGATGCTTCTGGAAAAGTTACATATCAAGGGGATAGCTTCTTAAGAAAAACAGCAGTTGAAGATGGTTCTTATAGAGAAAAAGGTGTAACTGGATTTGAGACTTTTCTTTATACTGCCGAGATAGGATTAAAGGGTGAAACTTTAAACTTTGAAAAAACTGATAGAATTATTGATGAAGGGCGTTTTGAGTGGAAGCTTGAAGGAGTTACTCCATCAACAACAGCAACTTCTCCTTCTCCTGTTCTTTCTTTCGATGCAAATGAACCATTAATAGATGAAAATGGAACTGAATGGAGATTAAATGCAGGTGGTACAGCAATTGAAAATGATGCTGGAGATTCTATTGCCGTAGCAGGTGGACCAGCTCCTGCACCATTTTCTGTAGATATGAGTGCCTTAGCTTATACTCCTTCAGGAGCCAATCCAGCTCCTACAGAACTTAGTAAAATTCAAATTGTTAAGTACGATGAAGAAGGAAATAAAACAGATGAAGTCTTAGCTGTAAAAAATGGAACAAATAAAGATTATGAAGTTGTTTTACCAAATGTAGATGGTACAAAATTTGAGGCAAAGGGTAATACTTTTGATGTAGTAGATAAAATTATTAATGCCCTTGAATTAAAAGATGCAGCAGGAAATACTATTACAAAAGCAGAAGCTGATGCAGAATTAGGTGAAGCCTTAGATATGATTTCACAAGCTTTTGATACTGCGAATGTTGGTCATGCAAAACTTGGTGGTAGAAATAAAGTATTTGAAATCTCTTTAGAGAGAGTAGAATCTAAAATAAATCAGTTTGATATTATGTCTCATGAGGTAGGTGCAGCAGATTTAACTAAACTTGCTGTAGAAGCAAAAGCATTAGAAGTAACATTTACAGCTTTATATTCAACTATAAATAAGATGAATCAACTTACTTTAGTTAATTTTGTTAGATAAGCTAAAGACCTAAATGAATATAAAAAGACTGTTTTCTAAAGACTTATTTGTTGTTGCACTTTTTGTTGCAATACTGATGATTATCATAGTACCTCTACCAAAAGGGGTACTAGACTTTTTTTTAATTATATCTTTGTCTTTATCTTTATTAATATTATTAATTTCTTTATATATACAAAGACCCTCAGACCTTACGACTTTTCCTACAATTATTTTAATATTAGCTCTTTTTAGACTATCTTTAAATATTGCTACAACTAGGTCAATTCTAAGTGAGGGACATAATGGCCCAGACTCTGTAAGTTCCATTATTTCAGCCTTTGGAGAATTTGTTGTTGGTGGAAATATGGTTATTGGTATTATTGTATTTATTATTTTAGTACTTATTAACTTTATGGTTGTTACAAAAGGTGCAACAAGAGTTGCTGAGGTTACTGCAAGATTTACACTTGATTCTATGCCTGGTAAACAAATGGCAATTGATGCAGACTTAAATGCAGGCTTTATAGATGATAAAGAAGCTCAAGTAAGAAGAAAAGAACTAATTTCTGATGCTAACTTCTATGGAGCGATGGATGGGTCTTCAAAGTTTGTAAAAGGTGATGCCGTTGCTGGTATTATTATTACTTTAGTAAACTTAATTGGTGGACTACTTATTGGTTTGTTCCAACATGATATGACAGTTGCACAAAGTGGTGAAATATATACAATTTTAACTATTGGTGATGGTTTAGTAGCTCAACTTCCAGCATTAATTCTTTCAACTGCAACTGCTGTAATTATTACTCGTTCAAATATGGATGAAGATAAGTTTGCAAATCAATCTGTTTCTCAATTAGTTAAAGACTCAAAATCATTGATTCTAGTTGGAGTAGGTCTTATTTTCTTTGGTTTTGTTCCAGGGTTCCCAACAGGAATTTTAGTTGTTATGGGATTAGTATTAGCTTCAATTGGATATACAATTTCAATGATAGAAGATGGGAAAGATAATGCACTTACAAGATTATTTACACCAGAGACTACTAAGAAAGCAAAATCAATTGATGATAAATCAGATATTGAAGCATTAAAAGAGAAGAAAAAACAAGAATCAGCTCCAGATGAAAACCAAGTAATGGAAAATATCATGAAAATGGATGTTCTTGAGCTTAAACTTGGAATTAGACTTTTACAATTAGTTCAAGGAAATTCAGAGCTTCTTGATAAGATTAAAGCTATTAGAAAAACAATTGCAGCTGACTTAGGATTTGTTATTCCTCAAATTAGAATTTCAGATGATGCAAATTTACCTTCAAATGAGTATGAGCTTTATTTAAAAAGAATACCATTAACTAAAGGTAAAGTTGAAGTTGAAAAACTTCTTGCTATGGGTGGAATTCCAGGAAAACTAAAGGGTCTTAAAGTAAAAGAGCCTGTGTTTAATCTTGATGCAGTTTGGATTGAAGAGTCACAAAAAGATGATGCATTAATGAATGGATTTACAGTTGTAGATGCTCCAACAATTATCTCAACACATATTTCTGAACTTATTAAGAAACATGCAGAAGATATTATTACAAGACAAGATATAGTTGATATTGTTGAAAGGCTTAAAAAAGACTTCCCAATTGTTATTGAAGAGGCTATGAAAGTGACTTCTTATGGAGCATTATTAAAAGTATGTAGAGATTTACTTCATGAGAAAATACCTATTGTTGATATGTTAACAATTATTGAAGCAGTTGCAGATATTGCAGAGTTTACGAAAGCTCCTGATGTATTACTTGAACATGTAAGAAGTAAGTTATACAGACTTATTACAAATAGATTTAAAGATACTGATGATACTCTTCATATTGTTACAATAAAACCTGAAATTGAACAGCAATTTATTGGAAAACTACAAGAACAGCATGGCGTTTCTCAGTTAATGCTTTCAATTGCTGAAATTAATAACTTAGTAACTAAAACAAAAGAGTTATTAGAGCAAATAGAGACAAAAGGCTTTGGTAAGGTTGCAATGGTTGTTGATCCAATGCTAAGAAAAAGAATCTCTGAAATTTATGAGAAGTTTGGACTTCAAGTTGCAGTATTATCCCATGCAGAACTTGATTCAAAAGCTAACTTTGCAATAGAAGGAACATTAGACTTTTAATGAAAACAGTAGTTAAATCTTTAATTATTATTTTTATATTAACTTTAGAATTGTTTTCAAGTGTTAATCTTAACTCTGCAAATTCATTTGTAAAAGGGGAACCTTTTACTTTTGAGCTTGAAGTTACTGGTAGTTCAATAAAATTTCCAAAAATAGAAAAAATAGACTCTTATGTTGTACAAAACTTAGGAACATCTAGGTCTTTACAGATAATCAATGGTAACTATAGTGAAAAAATAAGCCAAAAGTTTCAAATCCTACCTCAAAAAGATTTTACTATTCCTTCTTTTACTTTTGAAATAGATGGAGTTGAAATTCAATCTCCTTCAAGAAAAATCACTCAAAGAATAGTTAATAAAACTATCTCTAATAATTTTGATTTACAATTGAACGCTTCAAAACAAGAAGCTTATGTGGGTGAAGATATTTTATTAAAACTTATTTTTAAATATAAAAAGAGTTTGCAAATAACAAACTTAGGATTTGAACCACCACATTTTGAGAACTTTTGGTATAAAAAAGTTGATAATAAAAATAGAAGATATGAAGAAAATGGTTATATTGTTCAAGAGTTAGAGTATTTACTTTTTCCTCAAAAAGAAGGAAAGTTAAAAGTCAATCCTTTAGCAATAATTGTTCAGCTAGTAAATCAAAACTCAAACTATGGGAATTTCTCTTTTTTAAGTGTTCCTGTTGAAAAAAGAGTTTATTCTAACTCTTTAGATTTTGATATTAAGCCTTTACCTAAGAGTGTAAATCTAATAGGTGATTTTGATATAAATGCAACTATTGATAAAACTGAGATTAAAGAGGGTGAATCTGTATCATTAAAATTAGATATCAAAGGAGTTGGAAATTTTGATGACCTTGAAGATTTTAAACTTGATATTCAAAATGCAACTATTTATGATAATAAACCTCAAATAAAAACAGCATATTCTAAAAAAGGTTTTGAAGGAAGTTATGAAAAAATATTTTCAATTGTTCCTTCTTCTTCAATTACTATACCAAGTTTTAAACTAAGATATTTTGATAAAACACAAAAAAAAGTTATAGAGAAAGAAACAAAAGAGTTTAAAGTAAAAGTAAACTCACTAAATAAACAAGAAATAAGTTCTAAGTTAGAAAAATCAAATGAGCCTAAAGAGATAGAAAAAGTTATTGAAAAAAGTATAACTTTAAAAGATAAACTTCTATATTTTTCATTAGGAAGTTTAGTTACAATATTAATATTTGGTTTATATATTTATGCTAGGATTTACAAACAAAAGACAAAAGAAGATAAACCCCTAATAAAAAAACTAAAGTCATGCAAAACTAAAGAAGAGATGTTAAAGTTACTACTTCCTTATTTGAAATATGATTCACAATTAGATGAATTAATATTTGAGTGTGAAAAGACTAAGGATTTTAAAGGGACACAAAAAGCTATTATCTCTTTAGTTAAACAATTAGATATCAAAGGTTAAAAATGAAATATATTTTTGCACTACTTTTTTTAGTTAACTCTTTATTTGCTTATGAATTTTATGCAAAATTAGAACCTGTAAACTCTTATGAAATAAAAGCATCTGTAAGTGGTAAGGTTATATATGTAAATGATGAGATTGAAGGTAAAAAAGCAAATAATTCAAAAATTGTAGAGATTGATTCATATGTTGATAGAATAGATTTAAAACAATCAAAAGTAAAATTAAAAGCAGTATCTCAAATGCTAGAGATTGAAGAAAAAAACTATAATAGAATGCTTCAAGTATCATCTAAATCTGGCTTTGAAAAAGATTCTCAAAAATTAAAAGCAATAAACTATAGAACTACTAAAGCAGATATTGAAGTTAAAATTGCAAACTTAAAAGATAGTATTAAAAATAAAATGCTTAAAGAGAAAGATAGATATATCTATAATATTGCAGTAAAAGAAGGTGATTATGTTAATCCTGGAACTTTACTTTATGAAGCGAAAGATTTATCAAAAGGTAAATTAGAAATATTTGTTCCTATTGATGATATAGCAGATATTAAAACAAAACAAATCTATTTAAATGGTAAGAAAAGCAATATTAAGTTAGACAAAGTATATAAAGTTGCTGATTCAAAACACATATCATCATATAAAGTAGAGATTGTTGTACCTGACCCAAAAGTATTCTCTAGGTTAGTAAAAGTTGAATTTAAATAATTTAGTAGCATGTCCTTTAGACTGTTATGATACATGTCAGGGGTATGTTGATGAAAAAGGTAATATAAAAGGTAGTAGTGATCATCTAGTTACAAATAAAAAACTATGTGTAAACTTTGCAAATCTTTTAAAAGAAGACTTTTTAAAAACAGCATTTTATAAAAATGAAGAAGTTAATCTAGATGAAGCTTTAGATATTTTAGTTGAAAAGTTAAGAAATACAAATAGTGATAAAACTCTATTTTACAAAGGTGCTGGAAACCTAGGAATTATGCAAAACTGCGTAAAAACTTTTTTTGCTAAGTATGGTTCAACTCTTACAAAAGGAAGCCTTTGCGATGCAATTGGTTCACTAGGTATTGAACAAGGAAGAGGTGGAATAAATGTAAACCCACCAATTGAGAAGCTTATTAATAGTGATGTGATAATTGCTTGGGGAAGAAATCTAACAGTAACTTCATCTCATATGTATAATCTTGTAAAAGATAAAACCTTTATAACTATTGACCCTATTAAAACAAAGATTGCCAAAAAATCAGAACTTCATTTACAAATAAATCCAAAAACAGACCATGATTTAGCACTTTTACTAACAAGATTTGCTCATATGTCAAATCAAGAGGATGAAGAGTTTATCTCTACTCATGAAGGTGCAGATTGGTTTTTTGATTTAGCAAGGTCTAAACCAGTAGTTTCATATGAACATACTACAGGAGTATCATTATCTGAAGTAACTAAGTTCTTTGAGCTAATAGAAGGGAAAAGTGTTTCTATTCTTTTAGGACTTGGACCTCAAAAATATTATGAAGGTGCTCAAATCTTTAGAACAATTGACTCTTTTGCAGGATATATAGGAGTTCACAACAAAGAAAAGGGTGGACTTTGGTATTTAGATGACTCTTCTTATGGTTATGATAAACAGCTAGTTTCAAAGGCAAAGAAGAAAATAGCTCTTCCAACAGTTGATTTTTCAAACTTTGATTTAGTATTTATACAAGGAACAGATCCTGTTGTAACTGCTCCAAATACTAAGAAAGTAATTGAAGGACTAAAAAATAGTTTTGTTGTATTTTTTGGAACAGTATTAAATGAAACAAGTAAATATGCAGATTTAATAATCCCTTCATCTTCATTTTTAACAAAAAAAGATGTGAGACTTTCATATGGACATGAGCTAAAAGCTATTTCAAACTATACAGAAAAGAAAGATGAAAATAGTATAAGTGAATATGACTTAGCTAACTTTCTAAATGAAAAATTTGATTTTGAAAAACTTGATGATGAAGAAAAGATTTTAGACTATTATATAAATACAAAAGTTGAGGATAGTTCGTATATTGAAAACTTTGAGTTTATAGAAGAGCTAGAAGTAAATGAATTATATGAAAAGAAAAAACAGAACCAATACTATTTTTTAACAGCTAAAAGAAAAGATTCTTTAAACTCTCAATTTAAAGTGGATAACTATTTATATGTAAACCCATCTTTAGGTTTTAATAATGATGATGAGGTTTTATTAAAATCTGAGTTTGGAGAAACAAAGATTAAAATAAAAAATAGTGAAGATATAAAAGAAAATTGCGTATTAGCATACTCTGGAAATAAATATGCAAACTATGTAACACCTTTTTTAACTGACCAAGAAGCATACTCTGCTATATTTCAAGAGGTTTTAGTAGAAATTGAATTATCGTGAATTATTAACAAACTATACTGTAATTAGACAATTGTCTCTTTTACAGTTAGTAGCATACTTTGCTGCTTGGTTTTCAAATGTAGCTATTTATACTATGTTAGTGCAATTTAACTCTTCAGCTTTTGCAATTTCTGTAGTTACTGCAATGCACTTTTTACCAGCAATTATAATAGCACCACTTTCTGGAGCTATTATTGATAAATTTAAAGTAAAGCCTTTAATGATAAGCCTTTTATCAATGGAACTTCTTATGACCTTACTTTTTTTAACTATTGATAGTAAAGAAGAGGTTTGGCTTTTAATGATTTTTATTTTTATTAGAATGGCAAGTGCTTCAATGTTTTTCTCAACTGAAATGTCACTTCTTCCAAAGCTAATTTCAGGGATAGCTTTACAAAAAGCAAATGAAATTCACTCTATTATTTGGTCATTTACTTTTGCTGCTGGTATGGCTCTTAGTGGTATAGTTGTTAATCTAGTTGGTGTAAAATGGGCTATAATTATAGATGCCTTTATACTACTAGCTGCAATAATCCTACTTTTAAATATCAATTTTAAAATAGAAGTAATTCATACAAAAGAGAAAATCTTGTCTTTAATGAAAGATGGCTTTTTATATCTAAAGAGAAATAAGTTGGTAGTTCACCTAATAATTTTACACTCTTCTGTGGGACTTACTATTTTTGATACAATAGTGACGTTATTAGCTAAAAATGAGTATAAATATGTGATTTCTGTTCCCCTTGCAATTGGACTTACAAATGCTCTTAGGGCAACAGCTTTAATGATAGGTCCTTTTATTATTTCAAATTGGGTAAATAAAGATAGATTACTTTATATCTTTATCTTTCAAGGTTCAGCAATAATTTTCTGGGCATTAGTTCAAAGTAATTTCTACATCTCTTTAATAGCAATATTCTTTGTTGGTTTTACTACAACAACTATTTGGTCTTATACTTATGCTTTATTGCAAGAAAAAACTGATAATAAATACTTAGGAAGAGTAATCTCTTATAATGATATGATTTTTATGGTAACTACAGTTGTAACAACTTTATTCATTGGAATAATGGCTGAACTAGTATCATTAAAAATTATTACTATAATCCTTGGCTCAGCTTTTTTTCTTGTTGCTATTTATTATAAGTGGTTAAAATCAAGAATTTAAGCTAAATTTCTAAAAATTACAAGAAAGTTACATAAAAAAACTTAACATTTTAGTTCTTCTTTTTATTATAAGTTTGACTTATGTCAAATCTTATAATAGGCCTTAAAATGGAATGTATGAGCAAAAACACAACTTAAAATAAAATAATCTTTCTCATTCTAATTATAAAAAAAACTTAACTATATATGAATGCTCATTCAATTTCTTGATTAATGTCAATTTGAATATATAGAACTAATTGTATACTTTCAAAGTAAATAAAGGATAGGTGATGGAGAAGAATAAAAAAATTGTAGTTTACGGTTCAATTTTAAGTTTTCTAATTGCTTCAGCTCTTTTTGTTTACACAGTTTATGCATCAAATATGTTGTCATATTTGTCAAGTGATCCAAAAGCCTGTATTAATTGTCATACGATGAATTCTGCGTATGCAACATGGGAAAAAAGTTCACATAAAAATGTGGCAGGGTGTGTTGATTGTCACTTACCTGTAGGGGATGTTGTAGCTAAATACAAATCAAAAGCTATAGATGGGTGGAATCACTCTGTTGCATTCACTCTTAACACTTATGAGAATAATATTCACATAAGTGATGATGGGGCAAGCCGTGTGCAAGCAAACTGTGTTAGATGTCATGCAAGTGAAAATGCAACACTTAAAATGAATGCTGACAAATATCACAGTGAAGAGGTTGGAAGTCTTGAGAATGGTCGTAAATGTTGGGAGTGTCACAAATTTGTGCCACACGGAAAAGTTAGAAGTTTAACATCAACTCCATATAATCTTGGTGTTAAAGTAAAAGAATAAGTAGAGGTTGTTTGTTATGAAAAAATACAAAATATTAATGGCAGTAAGTGTAGTTGCAATTGGTCTAATGACTGCTCTTGTAGCTTCTATTAATGAGAAAAAAGAAGAACAAGTTAAACTAAATGAGGTTCCTAAAGTAGATAGATGGGAAACAAAAAACGAAGAGTTTAGAAAACATTATCCAAGACAGTTTGATTCTTGGAAACAAACTAAAAACTCTGATGAAATTCATGATATGTTAAAAGAGTATCCTGAGTTAGTTGTATTATGGGCAGGTTATGGTTTTGCAAAAGATTATAATGCACCTAGAGGGCACTTCTACGCAATAGAAGATAATAGAAATACACTAAGAACTGGTGGTCCAGTTGATGAGAAAACAGGTCCTATGCCAACAGCATGTTGGACATGTAAGTCTCCTGATGTTCCTAGAATGATGGATAAAGATGGTGATATGGAGTATTATACTGGTAAATGGGCTAAATATGGTTCAGATATCATTAATCCAATAGGTTGTGTAGATTGCCATAATCCAGAAACAATGGAACTTCAAGTAAATAGAAAATATTTAGATGAGGGATTAAAAGCAGCAGGTGAAAAATCATTAGCTGAAGCAACTCAACAAGATATGAGATCTATGGTTTGTGCACAATGTCACGTAGAGTATTACTTTGCAAAAACTCCATTAGCAGATGGTAAAAAAGCAGCAGTTGTTACTTTACCATGGGCTGAAGGTACATTAGTTGAAGAGATGGAAAAATACTATGACAATATGGAGTTCAAAGATTGGACACATAAAGTTTCTAAAACACCTATGTTAAAAGCACAACACCCAGGTTGGGAAATGTGGAAAACAGGTGCTCATGGTAAAAACAATGTATCTTGTGCAGATTGCCATATGCCATATGTTCAAGAAGGTGGTATTAAATATACAGACCACAACATTGGTAACCCATTAGAAAACATGGACAAATCTTGTATGAATTGTCACAGAGTAAGTGAAAAATCATTACTTGCTAATATTAATGAAAAAAGAGAAAGAAAAAATGAGCTACATAAAAAAGCTATGAAAGCTATTGCGGCAGCTCACTTAGAAGCAGGAAAAGCTTGGGATCTTGGTGCTACTAAAGAAGAGATGGCTCCTATCTTAAAAGATATTAGACATGCTCAATGGAGATGGGATTACGCAGTTGCTTCTCACCCAGCATTCTTCCATGCACCAGAAGAGACTTTAAGAGTTCTTGGTACTGCTTTAGGAAAAGCTGGTGATGCAAGAATCAAATTAGCTAAAGTATTAGCTAAATATGGTGCTGCTGATTATAAAGCTCCTGAGATTAAAGACAAAAAACAAGCTCAAGAGATTATTGGATTACCATTTGAAAAATTAATTGAAGAAAAAATGAAATTTAGAAATGGATTAATGCAAGAGTGGAAAAAAGAAGCAGAGAAAAAAGGTGTTTATAACCCTGAGTCTACTAAAGACGTAGAAGATAAAACTTCTTATAACTAAAATATAAAATAAAGAGAACTTCGGTTCTCTTTGTTTCTATTGGTACATGTAAGTAACATCAATGACTTTCATTGCAATCATCTCCTTACTTAATTAAATCTTGATGTTACTTACATGTGCTAATACAAAATACCAAGGCAATTTATCATGTTAAAAAAACTTAAAACTATATTCTCAATGCCAATTGTTGTTGTGCTTTTACTATTTTTTGCACTTTCATGTGCAATTGCAACATTTATTGAAAATGATTTTGGCCCATTAGGAGCTAAATCTTTTATTTATGGGCAAACTTGGTTTGAACTTCTAATGCTTTTACTTACAGTTGCAGTAATAGTAAATATCTTTGTCTTTAAAATGTATAAAAAAGATAAATTCTTTTTATTTATGATTCATATTTCATTAGTATTTATTTTTGTAGGTTCTGCTTTAACTAGATATATGGGCTATGAAGCAAATATCACTATATATGAAGGACGAATGGAAAATAAAATGTACTCTAGTGATGAGTACATAAAAGTATATAAAGATGAAAGATTAATATACGATAAGAAAGTATTGATGACAAAATTAGCTCAAGATAGTTTTTCATATGATACAAATATAAAAGATAAAGATATAGAGATAAAATTAAACAGATTTGTAGATAATGCTGTTGAAAGAATTGTTCCAAGTGAAAATGGAAAACCTATGATTAATATTATTGTAAAAGGTTTTAAAGAGGCTAAAAGTATTGATTTAAGGGATAAGCAGACGAAAACAACGAAGTTTTTAGACTTCTCTTTAAATAATAGTGTTAAAAATAGTGATAAAGCCTATGTTCATTTTGAAACAAGTGCAGAAAAGATTTTATATAGTTCAAATCTTGAAACAACTCTTTTTACAAAAGATTACTCTTCAACTAAAACAATAAAAGCAAATCAAAAAGAGCAGTTATTTACAGATGTTATTTATAAAGTAGGGCAAACACAGTTTATAATAAATGAAGCTTCATTAAAAGGTGAAGTAAAAACTGTACATGGAAGTGAAGAAATTCCTGAAAACAAGAGATTATCTGCTGTTGTTTTAGATTTATTAATTGATGGTAAAAAACAAGAGCTATCTTTATTTGGAAAAAGTGGTTTCACTGGCTTTAAAAGAAATATTGATATCGAAGGAGAAAAGTTAACTTTACAATGGGGAACAAAGCAGTTGAAACTTCCTTTTTCTATTATGTTAAATGACTTTAGACTTCATAGATATCCTGGTTCAAATGCTCCTTCTGCTTATGAGAGTGATATTAAAATTTATGACACAGAAAATAAAAATACATTAGAGTACACAATTTATATGAATAATACTTTAGATTACAATGGATATAGACTATTTCAGTCATCTTACACAGAAAATGAAGATGGAACAATACTTTTAGTAAATAAAGACCCAGGTAAAGTTCCTACTTATATAGGGTATTTTTTACTGTTTACAGGACTTTTATTAAGCCTTTTTGTAAAAAAAGGAAGACTAAAAAAGCTTAGTTCAAAAAAATATGATGTAGAGAGTATAAAGAAAATATATTATGCGAAAAAAGCTGTGGTTAGTTTTATTCTTGTTGCTTTTAGTATGTTCTTTATGCAAACAAATAGTTTTGCAAATACTGTATTAGAGAATAATCCTAAAGTTTTAAATATAGATAAAACTCATGCAACAAAGTTTGGTTCTCTTTTAGTTCAAGATTATCAAGGAAGAATCAAACCTGTAAACTCTTTAGCAATAGAAATAATAAATAAAATCACAAGAAAAAGTAGTGTTTATGGTTTAGATGCCAATCAATTTTTCTTAAGTATGATGTTATATCCAAAAGTATGGCAAGAAGTAGATTTTATAAAAGTAAAAAGTGAGAGATTAAAATCAATAGTTGATGTAGAAAAAAGTGCAAAGACTATCTCTTTTAATGATATTTATACAAAAGAGGGCTTTTATAAACTAGAAGGTCATTTAGAAATAGCTAATAAAAAGAAAAGCTCTTTAAGAGATGAGTTTGATAAAGATTTAATAAAAGTTGATGAGAGATTAAATATTGCATACACTCTTTTTACGGGTGATTTTTTAAGAGTATTCCCTAAAAAAGGTGATACAAATAATAAGTGGCTAAATACAAATGAAGCAGTAAATTTACTTATTTCAAAAGATTCAGAAACTATAAAGAACTTAATGCAAGACTATTATTTAAAACTTGATTTGGCAACAAAAGATAAAGTTTCTTGGGATGAGGTTGATGCTTCTTTAGAAAATATTATAAACTACCAAAAACAAAATGCAAATACAAATGTTATTCCAAGTGATTTAAAAATCAAAGCAGAGCTAACTTTTAATAAATACAATATTTTTGAAAATCTAACTCCTGTTTATTTAATTCTTGGATTCTTTTTATTAGTTTTAATTTTTATAAATATATTTAAAAGTGAAGTAAAACTAGAAAAAATTTCTAAAATAGTTTTATCATTACTTGTAATAGCTTTTATTTTTCATACTTTTGCTCTAGGATTAAGATGGTATGTTGCAGGACATGCTCCTTGGTCAAATGGTTATGAATCAATGATTTATATCTCATGGGCGATAGTTTTAGCAGGAATCTTTTTCTCAAAGCAGTCAATTCTTGCTTTATCAACAACTACTATCTTAAGTGGAATCACTCTTTTTGTAGCTCATCTTTCATGGATGGAGCCACAAATCACAACGTTAGTTCCAGTATTAAAATCATACTGGCTAACTATTCATGTGAGTGTTATTACTGCTAGTTATGGATTTTTAGGGCTTTCTTGTTTACTTGGATTTTTATGTTTAGTTCTTTTTGCTTTAGCAAATCCTAAAAAAGAGGATGATAAGTTTTTTAATATCTTAGTTAGTATAAAAGAGTCAAATAGAATAAATGAAATGTCTATTTTAATAGGACTTGTTCTTCTTGTGATTGGAAACTTCCTTGGTGGTATTTGGGCAAATGAATCATGGGGAAGATATTGGGGATGGGATCCAAAAGAGACTTGGACTTTAGTATCTATTATTATTTATGCAATTATCATTCACTTAAAATATATAAAAGATGTTTTATCTGATTTTGTATTTGCAGTTTTAACTACAATTTCGTATACTTCAATTATTATGACATACTTTGGAGTAAACTATTATCTTGCAGGAAAACACTCTTATGCAGCAGGTGACCCTGTTCCTATTCCTACTTTTGTACCAGTTACTTTAGTAGTAATTTTAGTACTTATAGTTCTTGCATATAGAAATAGAAAAATTATCTGATTTCTATATGTCTTGAAGGTATTTTATCTCTTTAAAATAATCTTTATAAAAAGGTAAAGTCACTTCAGGGAACTCATCTTTATCTAAAAATAGATTTATATACCATTCAAACTCTATCTCTTTTGCTTTTAAAGCATTTATAGAGAGTAAAGTATCATTTATACACCCAAGTTTTGATGGTGTTATAAGTTTTGCTTCTGCTTTAAAGAATTTTATCAAATCAATAATAAAAAAATCTTTTTCAATAGGAACCATAAGTCCACCAGCACCTTCAATAATCAAAATATCACACTTTGCTTCAAGTTCTTTCTTTTTTGCCAATAAAAAATCTAAATCTATTTTTGTATCATTTTTAGCAACAAATGGAGCTGCAGGAAGTTTGAATTGATAAGGAACTACATCTTTCATATCAAAATCAAAAGATGGATTTAACTCTTTTACTAAGTTTAGCATTTTAGAACCATCTAAAGGAGAGCTTATTACTCCCGTTTCAATAGGTTTAAAGTATCCTACTTTTAAACCTTTTTTTGAGTAATATCTAATAAACTTTTCGCAAGCGAAAGTTTTGCCAACATCGGTATTTGTAGCTGTAATAAAAATTGTTTCTTTCATAATCTTACTTTTATCTTTTGTTTGGAATTCTACCTAAGTAAAATTAAAAACTATATATTGTATATTTTTTATTAAATTATATATATTTATTTGCAAATTATTTTTATAGGAATTTTATGTCAAAGCTCAAAGAAGTTAACTTTTGGCTTGTTTATATCGTTGTTAGTGTATTGATTCTAACAGCTGCAATTTTTATTTTTTATTATGAATGGATTATAAATAAAAACAAGTATGCGGAAAACTTAACAAATTTTAATAAAATCAGTGTTCAAAGTACAATTTCCTCTTTTAGAAATAAAGAGTCTACTTTAAAAATATTAGGTGAGAACCTTTTAGAGCTTGACGCTTTAAATAATCCAGAAAATGGAAGAAAACTAATCAATGATATGAAAAGAGTAAATAAAGGAATAGTTGCCTTTGGTTTAGCTCAATATGATGGTCAGTTAATATTAGTTTCTACAATTGATAGCTTGACTAACTTACCTAATTTAATGGACAATAAACTTACAAGTAAAAGTTTTGAAGAAGCAAGAGATAGTCAAAAAATGCACTTAGGTAGAAGCTACTTTATGGAAAACCTTGGAAAGTGGGTTATTCCAATTAGAATGGGAGTTCAGGATAAAACAGGAAAAACCCCTTTAGTAATGACTGCTGGAATACAAGTCGATGGAGAAAGTAGTGTATTTAATCTAAAAGAGTTACCAAGCAATCTAAAGGTACAACTAATCAGAAGTGATGGTTTTATACAGTTTGAAACACCACTTACTAAAACTTTAGAAGAGACTTATTCTAATGAGTATGATTTTAATAAATTTAGACAAATTGATAAAATAAAAGAGCTTACTCCTGATGTTATAACAGTTACTACAAATGGCAAAAAATGCATGATGTCTGTAATTTACATAGAAGAGTATGACTTGTTTTCATTGGTTTCTATTTCCTATGAAGTAGTGACAAAAGATTTTAATAAAAAACTTATAATCTCTATGGTTTTACTATTTATTCTTCTTGGAATTTTATATTTCTTATTTAGTTATAGTATTAAAATACAAACACGTACAAGAAATGAACTAAGATATATCGCAAACCATGATACTTTAACGGGAGTTTATAATAGATATTCATTAAATCAAGAGATTAGTAAAAGAATGCAAGAAGCTAAAAACTTTTATGTATTTTTCTTAGACCTTGATAACTTTAAATATATAAATGATACCTATGGGCATCTAGTTGGAGATAAACTTTTAAAAGATGTTGCAAAGCGTTTAAAAGCAAGATTATTTAAAAAAGATTTTATTGCAAGAAATGCTGGAGATGAGTTTATTGTTTTAATTGATGAAAGAAGTGAAGAAACAGTTAGAACAATTGCAAAGAAAATCTTAGATATCTTCTCAAATAACTTTAAAATAGGGGAAATTGAACTATTTACTGGTGTAAGTATTGGTATTTCTAGATATAACAAAAGTAAAACTACAACTTCAGAGCTTTTAAACCAAGCAGATATGGCTTTATATAAAGCAAAAGAGAATAAAAACTCTTATGTGATTTTCTCAAAGGCAATTTATGGAAATACAAAAGAAATTGTTCAAATAGAAACACAACTTAGACAAGCTATTCACAATAATGAGTTTTCTTTAGTATATCAGCCTAAAATCAATTCAAAAACCCATGAGGTTATAGGAGTAGAGGCTTTACTTAGATGGAATAACAAAAAGCTAGGTTTTGTATCCCCTGAAAAGTTTATCAAAGTTGCTGAGAAAAGTGGAATTATAAATGACATTGGCGAGTTTGTAATAAAAAAAGCCCAAGCAGATATAAAAGAGGTTTGGAAAGAGACTTCAAAAGAGTTTACACTTTCTGTAAATGTTTCTCCAAGGCAATTAGTATCAATAAAAGAGATGAATAGATTTAAAAAAGTGATTTTAAATAGTAGTTTCCCAAATGATAAGTTTATGATTGAGATAACTGAGAATATCTTTGTTGGGGATGTAAAAAGAATTATACTGTTTTTAAATACAATCAAATCATACAATGTGAGTATCTCTTTAGATGACTTTGGAACAGGTTATTCTTCATTAAGTATTTTAAGTAAACTTCCTATTTCTGAATTAAAAATTGATAAGTCTTTTATTCACAATATGTTTTTAAATGATGAAAATATGAAGCTTGTAAAATCAATTGTAAATATTGGAAAAGATATAAATTTAAAAGTTGTAGCAGAAGGCGTGGAAGAACAAAAAGAGTTAGAACTTTTAGAAAGTTTTGGATGTGATATTTATCAAGGATATTACTTCAGTAAACCACTTTCAAAAGAAGAGTTAATAAAGTTCATAAAACGTAAAATATAAATATAGCTTAAAATATTTATTTGACTCTTTCTTTTACCAAGCTAATCAGTTTTTTAGTTATAATATTCATAGATTAAACAAAAGGTGAACTAGGTGGCAAATGAATTAGAGATAGAATTGGACAGTAATTTAGAGGTTTCAGAACCAAAAAAATACAAGGTGATTTTATTAAACGATGATTATTCAACTATGGATTTTGTTATTGATGTATTAACAAATATATTTAGAAAAACTGTTGATGAAGCAACTCAAATCATGTTAAATATACATAACAATGGAAGAGAAGTTTGTGGAATTTATAGCCATGAAATTGCTTCTACAAAAGTTGCTCAAGTAAAAACACTTGCTAGAGAGAAAGGTTTCCCTCTTAAAGCTATTATGGAAGAAGAATAAAAAATGATAAGTAAAGAATTAAGAAATATATTTGGGCAAGCTGTAAGTTATGCTAAAAAAAGCAGACACGAGTATTTAACAGTAGAACATATTTTTCTTATGCTTCTGCATGATGAGGTTATTGAAAATCTATTTGTAGATTTAGGACTTGACCAAGAAAAAATATTTAATGAGATTAAAAAATATATTGAAGAGAATACTCCTGTTTTCCCTGAAAATGTTGAAGATGAGCCAATTGAAACTCTTACACTAACTTCTACAATTGAGAATATGGTAGCCCATACTCAAACTAGTGGAAGAGGAAATGCTAGTGTAGAGGATATGTTTGTTGCTATATTAAAAAATGATAAATCCTATGCAACATATATCCTAAAATCAGCAGGTGTAGAAAGAATTGATATCCTAGAAGAGATTTCTCATAGAGAAAATGAAAATGAAGTAGACGAGCTAGGAAATAAAGAAGAAAAAGATGATAATAAGGTTTTAGACAAAAACTCAACTGAGCTTGTTGAAGTTGCTAAAAAAGGTGATATTGACCCTGTAATTGGAAGAACAACTGAAATAAGTAGAGTTATTCAAATTCTTGGAAGAAGAAAGAAAAATAATCCTATTTTAGTAGGAGAACCAGGTGTTGGTAAAACAGCAATAGCAGAAGGTTTAGCCTTAGAAATTGCAAATAAAAGAGTACCTGAATTTTTAGAAGACGCTAAAGTATACTCTTTAGATATGGGTTCAATGGTTGCAGGAACTAAATATAGAGGTGATTTTGAGAAAAAGCTAAAATCCCTTTTAAAAGAGATAGTAAAAATTCCTAATGCAATTTTATTTATTGATGAAATTCATACAATTGTGGGAGCTGGAAGTGTTGGTGGAAGTGCGATGGATGCTTCAAATATCTTAAAACCAATGCTTGCAAATGGAAAACTAAAATGTATTGGTGCAACTACTTTCTCAGAGTTTAGAAATGATTTTTCTAAAGACAAGGCTTTAAGTAGAAGATTTGCAAAAGTTGATATTGATGAGCCAAGTGTAGAAGATGCAATTACAATTTTAGATGGATTAAAACCAAAATATGAAGAGTTCCATAATGTAAGTTATACAAGCTCTGCTATTGAATCAGCCGTTGAATTAAGTAAGAAGTATATCTCGGATAGATTTTTACCTGATAGTGCAATTGATGTTATTGATGAAGCCGGAGCTAGTAAAAAAATCGAGTATGCAAAAGTAAACAAAAAGAATGTAAAAATTTTACAAAAAGATATTGAAGATACAGTTGCAAGAATGGCACATGTTCCTTCTAAATCAGCTACAAAATCAGATGTATCATTACTTAAAAATCTTGAATCTAGAATGCAAAAAAGAGTATTTGGTCAAGATACAGCTATTTCTACAATTGTTCAATCAATCAAAAGAAATAAAGCTGGACTTGGACTTGATAAAAAACCAATTGGAAGTTTCCTTTTCACTGGACCTACTGGTGTTGGTAAAACTGAAGTTGCAAAAGAGTTATCAAATCAATTAGGAATTCATTTTGAAAGATTTGATATGAGTGAATATATGGAAGCTCATACAGTATCAAGACTTATTGGAGCACCTGCGGGATATGTTGGCTTTGAAAATGGTGGATTATTAACTGAAGCTATTAGAAAACATCCTCATTGTGTGTTATTACTTGATGAGATTGAAAAAGCACACCCTGATTTAATGTCTATTTTACTTCAAGTTATGGACAATGCAGAGTTAACAGACAATAGTGGAAATAAAGCAGACTTCCAAAATGTTGTATTAATTATGACTTCAAACCTTGGGGCAAGTGAAGCAAATGTTATGGGGTTTGCTAAAAATGATTCATTAAATGAAGATAAAGCTGTAAATAAATTCTTTGCTCCTGAGTTTAGAAATAGACTTGATGCAACAGTACCTTTTGCAGCCTTAGAGCAAGATATTGTTGCTAAAGTAGCTGGTAAATTTGTTTTAGATTTAGAAAAACAGTTAGAGAATAAGAAGATTAAAATCTCTATAACAGCTAAAGCTAAAAATGAGTTAGCAAGACTTGGTTATGATAAAACAATGGGTGCTAGACCTCTTAATAGAGTTATTTCTGATAAGATTAAAAATGTACTTACTGATGAAATTTTATTTGGCAGACTTAAAAAAGGTGGTCAAGTTAAAATTGATTTTGTAAAAGATGAGTTTAGTTTTACATATAAAGCTTTAGAACCAAGTACCACAAAAAGTACACAATAAAAAATTAAAATAAAAAAAATACAAGGATTGATAATGAAAAAGATTTTACTAAGTTCTTTTGTAGCAGTAGCTATTTTTGCAGGATGTTCTGAATCTACAGAAGCAGAAACTCAAAAACCAGTAGCACAAGCTGAAGTAAAAGTTGAAAAAGAAGCAAGTGCTGAATCAAAACTTGTAGATCAAGTTAAAGAATCAACTTCAAAAATTACAGAAGTAGTTAAAAGTGCAAGTTCTGAAGTAGCTTCAAAGGTAGTTGAAGAGTCTAAACAAATTGCTGAAAAAGGAACTGATGCAGCAAAGAGTATTAGCTCAAAGGCTGAAGTTGTAGCAAAAGAGTTAACAGATGAAATTGTTAATAAAACAAAAGAAGCAAAAACAAGTATTGAATCAAGTATTGATAATATTGTTGAAACAAAAAAAGATACTAATGTTACTTCAAAAGGTAAATCTTTATATCTAAAATGTGCAGGTTGCCATGGACAAAATGGAGAAATGAAAGCTTTAGGAAAATCTCAAGTAATCAAAGGTTGGGATAAAGATAAAGTTTTAAATGCTTTAGTTGGATATAAAGAAGGTACATATGGTGCAGCTATGAAAGGTGTTATGATTGCTCAAGTAAGCTCTTTATCTAAAGAAGATTTAGAAGTATTATCAGAATATATAGCCTCTTTTTAATAATTGATAAACAATCACTTTTGTGATTGTTTATACATATTTAGAAATATCTACTTCATCAATTTGTTCTTCTTTTAAATACTCTTTTGCATAATTCATATAAACACCACTTGTTAAAAATAGTTTAAATATATCTTCATCAATATGTTCATCTTTTACCATAAAGCTAAGTATTTTAATTGATTCAGAAAGTTTTTTTGCTTCTTTATACGGCCTATCAGCAGCTGTTAAAGCTTCAAAGATATCAGCAACTGCCATAATTCTTGCAGGAATAGACATATCCTCTTTTTTAAGTCTTCTTGGATAACCAGTTCCTATAAGTGTTTCATGGTGAGCTCCTGCATACTCTGGAACTTTCTCTAGATTTTTAGGGAAAGGTAATTCCTCTAACATTTTTACTGTCATAATCATGTGTTCATTGATTTTAAATCTCTCTTCTTCTGTAAGAGTACCTTTTTTAACGGTTAAGTTATAAATTTCTCCTTGATTATAAAGATGCTTAGGTACTTCCATTTTAAATTTATATTTATCAAACTCTTCTTGAGAGAAGTCTTCTCTTTGAATAATATGTTCATCTTTATCACTTAAAAGATTCTCTTCTTTTGGGAATGTTCTGTTTATCTCTTTTATTCTTGATGTTTCATCATGGGATAAACCTATTGTGTCATTAAAATATTTTGTCCATTTTCTTTGAGCTATTTCCTTGATTTTTTCAATATCTTCATCATTCATAAACTCTCCACCAATATTTGCTTTGGCAATAGCTTCAAACTCTTGCTGTAGCTTTTTATGTTCTTCTTGAAGTTTATGTTCTTCTTGCTCTTTATTTGCACCAGCTAAGATATTTTCATACATCTTAATTGTTAAGTCTCTATGAACAACTTCAAACCTAGTTCTTACCTCATGAATTCTATTATAAATAGTTTCTAATTTTGTTGCTTTATCAACTACATACTCAGGAGTAGTAACTTTACCACAATCATGTAACCAAGCAGCAACACTAAGCTCTCTTTTTTCATCTTTAGTAGATAGTTTAAAGTCTTTAAAAATCCCCTCATCACAAGCTGCTGCAGCATTTGCTAGCGCAATAGTTAATATAGGAACTCTTTCACAATGGCCACCAGTGTATTTTGACTTTGCATCAATAGCACTTGCAATTAGTTGAATAAAAGAGTCCATTAACTCTTCTTGTTTTTCTTCAAACTCTTTTATGGATATTGACATCTTATATAATGATTGAGAAAGTTCATGGTACTCTTTTATTCTTGTTTTTATTAATTTGACATTATCAAAATCCCTTCTCATTATCTTCTTATTTTCTTTTTCAAGTTTTTGAATTGGTTCAACTAAGATTCTTGTTGCATACCAAATTAAAGGAATAGTCAATGTTAAAATTACCAAGGTAATCATAAATGAGTTATATATCTTACTAATAAAAGGTTTCATGATAGTATTAACAGGAATAGTTATTGCAAGGTGGTCTTTTGTTTTAAACTCAGATTTAATAAGTGAATAATAGACAAAAGCTTCATCTTCTAATCCTACGTTAAACTGTACTTTTTTTATCTTTTCATCTTTTGCAAAGTTAAGAAGTTCTTTATATGGTACAGTTTTCATATCTTTATCTAAATTTGCAGAAGCAATTATTTCACCATCTTCTTGAAATAAAATAATTTCATTGTTTTTCATAATAGTTTGCTTACTTAAAAAATTAGAAATACTATTTAGTGATACATCTAAACCTAAAACAATATCTTCATTTCTAATTCTTTTTGCATAAGTAATCCCTAGTTCATCAATGTTTGTATATTGATAGGGTTTTGTTTTAATTACTTTTCTATGTGAATTAATAGCCTTTTTAAACCAAGGCCTAATACTTGGGTCATATGAAGCTTCTTTTCTTTTAGTATCTAAAACTTTTAAACCTTTATTTAAAAGTTGCTCATATTGGTATCTTTTGCCATCTTCTTCATAGATTTTTACTATAAGCCATCTAGCTTCTTTAGTTGCATTGTATTTTTTTCTTAAATCTTTTGTTATATTTAGGTTTATTACTTCATAAAAGTTACCACTTTTACTTCCTGCATATATGGCATAGATATGTTTATTATTATTTAAAATAACAGTTAGTTGTTTAAGTAGTCTGTGCCTTTCATTTTCTAAAGGAAATTCTCTCATCTCTTCTGAGTGTATAATAGCTTCTAAAATATTACTATTTGAATTATCAAAAGAGATTATTTTTTGTTCTATTTTTTCAGCTGTGAGTTTAAAGTTGTTTTCTGTTGCATCAAAGGCCAAGTCTTTTGAGAAGTAGTACTGTAAAGAAAGGGTTGTAACTATAACGGAGGAGATTAAAAATATTAAAATAAGGGAGATTGTGGGTTTGATTTTTAGAAAGAATTTCTTAGGTTTCATTGGAAACTTCTTGTGTTAAAATTTGTTATTTATTATTATAGTAAAAACTTTTTTAATTTTTTTAATATTCTTGTTTAATTTTTATATAGAGTTCTTTATGTTATTTTTTATTTTTAAATTAGGAAGTGTAATGATTAAAAAAATTGATATCCAAAGTGATGAGTTTCAAACGCAATTAGAGTTAACAAAACAGTTTACTGATAAGGTATGTGAAGAGCATGGTTTTTTCTATAATCCAGAAGAAGATGTAAATGAGTCAATTCAACTTGGACTTACTAGAAATAAGATGATTTATGGACAAAGATTTTGTCCCTGTTTTATGGTAGTTGGTGAAACACCATCTCAAAGAGAAAAAGAGGACAATAGATTATGTCCCTGTACACCAGCCCTTACAAAAGAAATTCCTGAAAAAGGTCACTGTCACTGTGGAATATTCTGTACAAAAGAGCATGTTGATTCTTTAATTCAAAAGGATGAAGTAGAGCAAGAAGTTGAACACTCTCAAGGTCTTTCAAAAGAAGATTGTGAAAATCTTTTAAAGAAAGAGCAAGTTTCAGCAGCTGAAGTAGAAGCTTTATTAGAAGCTAGAGAACTAAAGCTTGTAAACTTTTTATTAGTAGATACAAGAGAGTGGATGGAATGGGTTGGTGCAAGAATAAAAGGAACAGACTTTCTAGTTCCTACAACTTCATTTTATCAAGCTTTAGAACAAGTTGAAGGTAAAAAAGATACACCTATAGTAGTTTATTGTCATAGTGGAAGTAGAAGTGCTTATTGCCAAAAGATTATGCTTGATATGGGCTTTAAATCAGTTGCAAATTTAGATTATGGAATAGTGACTTTCAGAGGTGAACTTTTATCAGGTGAATAGAAAAGTAGATATATAAAGAGCAACTATTCGTTGTTCTTTATACTCTTTTTAATACTATAATAATCATCACTAAACTTATTTAGAAGTTGAATTAGTGAGATAAAGAATGTAACCATCGCTGGACCTATAATCATTCCCCAAAAACCAAAGGTAGAAAGTCCTGCAACAATTGCAAAGAAAATAAGTAATTCATTTACTTCACTTGGAGTTTTTACTACTTTTTGATTGATATATTTTATAATTACTGGCTTAATAAAAGTATCTGCAACAATAGAGATAACGATAATTGAGTAACCAGCAATTGCTAAGGCATTTGTAGTACTTCCAGTAAAGATTTCATAAATAGCTACAGGAAGCCACATAATTAGTCCTCCAACAACAGGAACTAAAGAGGCAAAACCATATAAAACCCCTAATAAAATCCCATCATATCCAAAGAAAGAAACAAAGATACCAAATAAGAAACCTTCAAGTACAGCTGTTGCTAGAATAGAGTATAAAACTACACTCATAACATTTGATGATTCATAAAATAGAGCATTTGAATCCTCTTTTTTAAGAGGAAGTGCTTCTTTAAAATAGTGAGAAAGACTAGTACTATAAAAGTTAAAGAAAAAGTAAAATACTAAAATCATTATCATATCAATAATAAATTTTGCAGAGTTTTTACCTAAAAAAGCACCTATAGAAATAAGCTTTTGAATAAGCTCTGGAATATCTACTTTATCAAGGATTTTATTTAATTGCTCTTTTATAAATAGTAAGTCATTAGGCATATTTTTAACCCAATGTTCCAAGGCATTGTACATTTCAATTAATGCTTTTTGGTCGATTTTATTTATCATTGTCGCAAATGAGAAGATACAATATAAAACTGGAACAAAGAAAATAAAAGTTAAAAATATTGTCATAAGCATCGATGAAACAAACTGATTTGGAATATGTCTTTTAAAATATATATTTAGTGAGTTTGTTGCAACAGCTAAAAGTAGGGCAACAATCATAGGTTTTAAAAATGCACTAAATAGCTCCAACATAAAAAATAGAGTAACTATTGTTAAAGCTATTAAGAAGTACTGTGGTTTCAAAACAGTGTTCCTTCATCATTTAATTTTTGTGCATCTGGGTGAGTTAATCTAAATAGCTCATATGTTTTAACACTTGCAACTCTTCCCCTTGCAGTTCTTTCTATATAACCATTTGCTAATAAGTATGGCTCAATAGCATCTTCTATTGTTCCTTCATCTTCACTAAGAGCAGCTGCCATAGTAGAAAGTCCCATAGGTTTACCTTTATTTGAAACAAGAAGTTCAAGTAAGTTTATATCCATCTCATCAAAACCAGAATCATTTACTCCTAGTTCATCTAAAGCGTATTTACATCTTTCTATTTTGATAGTATCTTCATTTTCAACTTCAGCAAAATCTCTAACTCGTCTTAAAAGTCTTAGTGCAACTCGTGGAGTACCTCTACTTCTTTTTGATACTTCTAATGCTGCATCATCATCACATTGTTTATCAAGTTTAAATGCAGCTTTTTGAATAATCTTTGCTAACTCTTCAAAAGTATAAAACTGCATTCTAAAGTGCATCCCAAATCTCTCTCTTAAAGGATTTGAAAGCATACCAGCTCTTGTTGTTGCTCCAATTAGAGTAAATCTTGGAAGGTCGATTTTTACAGTTTGTGCTGCTGGTCCAGAACCAATAATAATATCAAGTCTATAATCTTCCATTGCAGGATATAAAATCTCTTCAACAGCAGGACTTAAACGGTGAATCTCATCAATAAATAAAATATCACCTTCTTCAAGGTTTGTTAAAATAGCAGCTAAATCACCACTTTTTTCAATCATAGGTCCAGCAGTAACTTTGATATTTGTATTCATCTCATTTGAAATAAGATATGAAATAGTAGTTTTACCAAGTCCTGGAGGTCCATAAAAAAGAATATGGTCTAAGGCTTCATTTCTTTTTTTACTAGCTTCAATAAAAACCTTTAAATTCTTTTTTATCTTTTCTTGACCAATATAATCATCCCAAGATGAAGGACGAAGATTTACTTCTGTACTTTCATCTTCAAAGGATACTTGTTCTACTTCTACAACTCTTTCCACTTTTAAAGCTCCACTTTAAAATTTATCATGCTAATATTCTTCCTCTTTTGCTGGGAATGCTCTTGTTTGAACATCATCTCTATATTTATTAACAGCTTCTTTCACTAAAGTAGCTCCATCTAAATAGTGTCTTACAAACTTAGGTTTAAACTCTTCAAAGAAACCTAACATATCTGACCAAACTAATACTTGTCCATCAGTTACATTTCCTGCTCCAATTCCAATAACTGGAACATTTACTGCTTCTGTAATTTTTTTAGCTGCATCTGATAAAACACCTTCAACTACAATACAAAATGCTCCAGCTTCTTCAATAGCTTTTGCATCACGGATAAGTTGTTGTGTATCTTCTTCTGTTTTACCTCTTACCTTATATCCACCTTCACTTCTTACATATTGAGGCATTAAACCAATATGACCCATAACTGCAATAGAGTTAGAAGTAAGATGTTTTACTATATCAGCTTTATCTTCTCCACCTTCAATTTTTATAGCAGCTGCATTTGTTTGTTGATATACTTTTACAGCATTCGTTAAGGCTTCATCTTTATTAATATATGTTCCAAATGGCATATCTAAAACTACAAAAGCTTTAGATGCTCCAGCACAAACAGCATTTGTATGATAAATCATTTGATCTAAGCTTGCAGAAAGAGTATCTGGTTTTCCTGCAAAGCTCATATTTAGGCTATCACCTACTAGAATAATATCGGCAATCTCTTCAAAAAGCTTGGCAAAAAGTGCATCATATGCAGTAATCATTGTTAAGTTTTTATTATTTTTAGCTTTTTTGATTTTTGTTACATTCATTTTTTCAAAATCGTTTTTGATTATACTCATAAATTTCCCTAATAATATGTAATATTTAAAAGATTATTGTATCAAAACTATCCTTTTTATTTTTGTTTACTAAATACTCATACCCTTACAAGATAAATTTTGATAGAATAAATCCTATTGAATTAATATTTTAGGATTATATTTTGAAAAAATTAGTAGGTTATATTACATCTTCAGTTCCTGATAATAACTTTTCTGTTGACTTAGCTTTGAGTATGAAAGAAGCAGGTGTTGATACATTAGAGTTAGGTGTTCCTTTTTCTGACCCTGTAGCAGATGGTCCAGTTATTGAAAAGGCAAATCAAATTGCATTAGCAAATAATTTTAGTTTAAATGATTTATTTGAAGTTTCTTCAAAAATAGCACCAAATATGGATATGTTATGGATGGGATATATGAATCCTTTTTATAATTATGGATTAGAAAACTTCTTAAAAAAAGCCGATGAATTTGGTGTAAATGGTATGATTATTCCAGATTTACCTTTTGAGGAGGCACAATTAGTTAAACCTTTATTTGATAAATACAATAAAGCAAATATTGCCTTTGTAGCTCCTACTCACCATGAAAATAGAATTAAGCAAGTAGTTCAAAATGCTGAAAAATTTATTTATATGGTTGCTTATGCTGGTATTACGGGAAGTGGTCAAAGTGAAGATTTAACTTACATTATTGATACAGTTAAAAAATACTCAGACACTCCTTTATACATAGGTTTTGGTGTTGATGAAAAAACTTGTAAAGAGAAGGCTAAAGGTGTTGATGGTGTTATTGTTGGAAGTGCTTTTGTAAAACACTTAATTGATACTTCATTGTCAAATAGTGAAAAAATTGATAGAATAACAAAAATCGCAAAAGAAATAAAAGAGAAGATAAACGAATAGATAGATTATGCATATTTTAGAACGGGACGTAGAATTTGTAGAAGAGCAACGAGAGTGCTCATATTTTGATGATGAAATATCTGATATAAGATATAGGTACATAAGTAATTGCAAAAAAGAAGACTACCAAAACATGCTAGAACATGGTTGGCGTAGATTTGGTAAAATGCATTTTGTACCTGAATGTAGAGACTGCACAAAATGTATCTCTATGCGTATCGATGTAAAAAACTATAAATTTTCTCGTTCTGAAAAAAGAGTATTTAAAAAGAATCTAGATACAAAAGTTTATATTCAACCCCCATCTCTTACTTTAGACCATTTAAAACTTTATGATAAATATCATTACCACATGAACAAAAAGAAAAACTGGAATTACTCTCCAATTGAACCTGCTGAGTATGACAGGTCTTACGTTCAAGGGAAAGATGATTTTACAAAAGAGTTTTTATATGTAAGGGATGATAAATTAATTGGAGTAGCTTTAGTTGATATTTTATCTGGGGCTATTTCTTCTATTTACTGTTTTTATGACCATGACTACGAAGACCTATCTATAGGGAAGTTTTCAATTCTAGCTCAAATAAAAATAGCAAAAGAGTTAAATGTTCCATATATCTATTTAGGGTATTGGATTAAAGACCATTTTTCAATGGGATATAAAGATGCATATAAGCCTTTTGAAATTTTAACTAATAGAGCAACTCTTAAAGAAGAGGCTATTTGGGAAGAGTACAAATCGTAACCAAAATATGATATAATTTCTCCAACATAAATAAAGTGAGAAGATATGAAAAAAATTATATTAATATCTCTTTTTTTACTTTCAACAATTTTTGCAGAGACAATTGATGAAGATACAAAATATAGTGCAGATTGTTTAATTTTAGAGGATGAGAACTCTATAGTTTGTAAATATATTCATGAGCGTTCAGAGGAAGACAAAGAGATTCAAGTTCAGTGGATTGACCCAGATGGTGAGATTTCAAGGGATAGAGTTTTACTTATTCCAGCAGGGCATGGATCAATTTATGATTTTAGATATATTGCAGGTAGACTTCCTGGAATATGGCAATTTAAAGTTATAGATAATAAAAGAGAGACAGTAACTACTTTCGAAATCAAGTAATAGTTAGTTTAACTAACTATTACTTTTGCCACATTATAAGCTATAAATGACAGTATCCACGCTGTTACAGTTGTGAAAACAAATAGATAAACCAGATACTTCCAACCTCCAGCCTCTTTTGCAAATACCATTGAAGCAGCTAAGCAAGGTAAATAAATCATAACAAATACAATAAATGATATTGCCGAAACAAAAGGAATATTTGCTTTTACTTTATTTATAAGTGTATCACTCTCTTCTGAATTATCTTCACCTAAACCATATAAAATACCTAAAGTTGAGACAACAATCTCTTTTGCTGCAAGTCCTGTTTCAAGTGCAACTGTCATTCTCCAATCAAACCCAAGTGGTTCAAATAAGGGTTGAGAAAACTTACCAATTTTACCTAAATAAGAGTTTTCAAGATTGTATAAAGCTAACTCATTTTCAAGTTTCTCAATTTCATTTATACTAGAAGCTTGTTCTATTTTTGTATTAACCATCTCTTCATACTCTAAATGCTTAGGATAGTTTGAAGCAAACCAAATTAAAATAGAAGCTGCAAGGATAAAAGTACCTGCTTTTTTTAAGTACATTAAGGCTTGATTTGAAACTGTATGCCATATAAGTTTAAATGAAGGCATTCTATATTTTGGCATTTCCATAACAAAAGGTTCATCTTCATTTTTAAATGCAGTTACAGTTAAAACTTTTGCAGCTAATAAACCTAGAAGTGCACCACTAATATAGATTAGAAATAGAATATTTCCTGCATTCTCTTTAGAAAAGAATGCTCCAGTAAATAGAACATAAATAGGAAGCCTAGCTCCACAAGACATAAACCCTATGATGAAAAGAGTTAATAATCTATCTTTTTCATTTTTTAAAGTTCTAGCTGCCATATAAGCTGGAACTGAACATCCAAATCCTGTAACAAGAGGAATAAATGATTTTCCATGTAAACCAAATTTATGAAAGAAGCCATCAAGTAAGAAAGCAACTCTACTCATATAACCTGTTGTTTCTAAAAGGGCAATTCCAAAGAATAAAATCACAATATTTGGTAAGAATAAAATTACAGAACCAACTCCTGCAATTGCACCATCTGCTATTACTGAGGAGATTTGATTATCCCCTAAAGCATTTTTTGTACTATCAATTAAGCTTGCAAAAAATGAATCAATAATATCCATTGGAATATTTCCAAGTTCAAAGGTTAATTGAAATAAAACCCACATTAAAAATAAGAAAATAGGAAGTCCAACAAACTTATTGATTAGAATATTATCAATTTTATCACTTAAAGATTTATCTTCAATTTTTTCATTTAAAGTAACAGTCTCTTTTACTGCACCTTTTGCAAAAGCAAACTTTTCATCATCAAAAATATCTTGCATATTTTTAGTATGAAAGTGAATATATAGATGTTCAAAAGAGTTATTTACTAAAGGTTGTAACTCTATCCATATTGGCTCATTGTGGAACTTTAGAAAGGTTTGTTTATTTTCTTTTAAAAGCTTAACTGCTAAATCTCTATATGGTACATCTGAAGGGAAGTTTTTTTCTTTTAATAGTTTACAAATATTTGAAATCTCTTCTTCAATAACATCAGAAAAAATAAGTTTTGATTCAAGTTTTTTAGTTTCAAATTTTTTTATTAAGTTTTTAATTAACTCATCTACACCTTGTTTGTTTTTTGCAGATGTTTTAATACAAGGTTTGCCAAGTATTTTACTTAGTTGCTCCTCATCTATAGTGATATTCTCTTTTTTTGCTTCATCACTCATGTTTAAAGCAATAACCATTTTTTTGTCAAGTTCTAAAAGTTCTGTTGTTAAATAAAGATTTCTCTCTAAGTTTGTTGAGTCAACAACATTTAGAATAATATCGTAATCACTATCTTGTAAATAATTTTTTGTCACTTTCTCTTCTAGAGTATAATCACTTAAAGAGTAAGAACCAGGTAAGTCTGTAATTTCTAAAAGATAGTTTTCATACTCAAATTCAACTACAGTTTTCTCAACAGTTACACCTGAAAAGTTTCCTACTTTTAATTTTGAGTTTGAAATTGAGTTGATAAGCATAGACTTACCAACATTTGGTTGCCCAACAAGGGCAATTTTAATTAGTTTTTGCATGATAGTTTCTCTACTTCAATATATCTTGCTTCTGATTTTCGTAAGGCAATCTTTGTATTATTTACTTTTATTTCGATTGTGTTTTTTGATAAGGTTTGCTCTATAACTACTACTTCTGAATTTCTTGTAATACCAAAAGAGTTAAGTCTTGCTTTTAGTTTATCTGTACATGAGATAGAAATAATTTTCGCACACTCATTTTTAGATAGTTCATTTAAATACAATTAAGGTCCTTCATTAATAATGATTATCATTAGTCAATAGTACTGAAAAAATACTTAAAATATTAAATTAATTTCTTTGCTATGAAGAGTTTTTGGTGTAATATAACTAAAATTAATGCTATTTGTGAAAGAGTTTAAGTAAAATTGAACTGTTTTGTGCAATAATTATATAATAAAATATTTAAGGGTAGATTGATGGCAGATAGCAATGAAGTAATTGATGAACTGAAAAAAATTGTTAAACAAAAAGGTTTAAAATATACAGAGCAAAGAGAAATTGTTCTAAATGTTTTACTTCACGCTGATGACCACTTAACTGCTGAGGAAATTTATAATCTGATTAAAACAACTAATCCAGACTCTAATATAGGTATTGCTACTGTTTATAGAGCACTAAGTTTTCTAGAAGAAGTTAATTTAATTGCATCAATTAATTTTGGTGTAGATGGTAAGAAGTATGAGAGTAATAAAAAAGAGCATCATGATCATCTAATTTGTACATCTTGTGGAAAGATTATTGAGTTCTTAGATGATGAAATTGAAAAAAGACAAGACAGAATTGCTAAGAAGAACAAGTTTAAAATCACTAGTCACTCTATGCAACTTTATGGTACTTGTCCAGATTGTCAAGAGTAAAAATAGGAATACTTTTCCTATTTAAACTCATTTTTTAAAACTTTCGTCCAATCCTCTATTTTTTCTGAATAATTTTCATCATTTTCAATATCAAGTGCTAATCCTACAAAAGAGTTTTTAATAACTGCATCTGATTTTTCAAATTCATATCCTAAAGTAGAAGTAAAACCTATAACTTGAGCATTTGCTTTAATAAGTTGTAAATAAATTTTACCCATGGCATCTAGAAAATTATTTTTATATTTTTTTTGATTTCCTAAGCCAAATATTGCAACTTTTTTATTTTTAAAATTTATTTTTGAAAACTGATTCCAGACCTTTTCCCAGTCATCTTGCATTCTACCTTCTTCCCAAGTGGATACACCAAGGATTATATTTTCATAGTCTTGCATATATTCGCAACCTGTAACTTTTAGATCATACTCTTTTATACCATCTAAACTTTTTGAAATCTGCTTTGCAATCTCTTTTGTATTACCCGTATTGCTAGCATAAAAAATTGCTATATTTTTCATAGATAATCCTTGATGATTTTTTATTATTATATCAAAATTTTTGTTTTTTTTTGTTATAATTCGCGAATTAATATATAAGCTAAGGTTTTAATTGTTTTTCAAAAAAATATTTCTTTTCAACTTTCTTACGCTAACACTTCTTGCTTCAAGTATTGAACCAATTCCTTTAAAACTTGAATATGATTATAATAAAGCTATTTTAGGGAAAAAACTCTTCTTTGAAAAAAGACTTTCAAAGGATAATAGTATCTCTTGTGCAAGCTGTCATGATTTAACTAAAGGTGGAGATGATGGACTAAAATTTTCTGTTGGGATAGATGGGAAACTAGGGGATATAAACGCTCCAACAGTTTTAAATTCTGTATTTAATTTTAGACAATTTTGGGATGGAAGAGCAAAAGATCTAGCAGAACAAGCTAAAGGACCTATTGAAAATCCAATTGAGATGGGCCATGATTTTACTAAACTTTTAGAGGTTTTAAAAACAAGTTCTTATGAAAAAAGTTTTAAAGCTATATATGAAGATGGAATTACAAAAGAAAATCTTGTAGATGCAATTGCTGAGTTTGAAAAAACATTAATTACTCCTAATTCTGCTTTTGATAGATATTTAAAAGGTGATGAGAATGCAATAAACTCTTTTGAGAAAGAGGGCTTTGAGTTATTTAAAAATAAAGGTTGTATCTCTTGTCATAATGGTGTAAATATTGGTGGAAACTTATATAGTAAGTTTGGAATGCTTATAGATGTTGACAGTAAAAACCTAGGTAAATATAATGTTACTAAAAATGAGTTGGACAAGTATTATTTTAAAGTACCAACATTAAGAAATATAAGTTTAACTGCACCATACTTTCATGATGGTAGATACTACGATTTAAAAGAAGCAGTAAAAACTATGGCATTAGTACAGTTAGGTAGACCTGTTACAGATTTAGAAATAGAAAAAATTGTAGCATTTCTAAAAACATTAAATGGGGAATTAAAAATAATAGAATAGATGAAAAAACTTTTTAAAACCTTTGAAATGAAGTTAGTTTTATTTACTTTCTTCATTGGCTCTCTTTTTATATATTTATACCATATAGAAAATAGTATCAAAAACTATAGTTTATATAAAAAAGGTATAAATGACTTAAAATTTATAAATTTATATTTAGATAATTTTTTAGAGAAACAAGATAAGTTTGTAAATTTTGATGAAATAGTTAATAACACAAAAGAGTTTAATCGAATAATTGATGATATCTTATCAAGTGAAATTAAAACAGAGTTTTCTCATATTGTTTATATTGAACTAGCAGAAGCCCATGGACTATTTACTGAAAAATTAGAATATATAGAAAGATATAAATCCTTACAAGCTTCTAATTTAAGCTCAATTTATTTTATCTATGATTTAAACCAGTATTTTAATAAAAGCAAACTTGCTAATGAAGATAAGGTTTTAATTAACCAGACTCTTTTTATATTAATGCAGAGTTTTATTAATATAAATGACAATAAAAAACTACTAGCTAAAAACTTAGAAGCAATTCATAAATTATCAGAAAAAAACAGAGATAAAAGATTAGAACTTTTATATATTCACACTAAAAAAACAATAGAAAAAATAGAAAAAATCAATGAAATCAATAAGAAAGTAAGTGAATTAGATTTAGCTAAAAAATTAAATAAAGTAGATATTTTCTTAATTGATAGTTATAACAAAAAAATGTTAATGCAGTTAATTATTGCATCAGTATTTTTCTTATTTTTAATTTTTATGATTATTGTTATCTATTTTGAACATAGGAAAACTAGAAAAATAAAAAATGAGTTATTAGGCTTTAAGTACGCTGTAGAAAACTCTGATAACTCAATAATTCTTACAGACCCAGACCAAAATATAATTTATGTAAATGAAAACTTTGAGCATAATAGTGGATATGATAAAGAAGAAGTATTAGGTCATAATCCAAGATTCTTAAGTTCTGGTTCTACAGAGAGTAAAATCTATGAAGAGTTAAATAAGAAGCTTGAAAAAGGTGAAAAGTGGGAAGGTGAGTTTATAAATAAAAGAAAAGATGGAACAATTTTCTATGAAAAAGCTTCTATTGTACCTATTTTACTTAACAATAAAATAGTTAATTACCTTGCTATTAAACTTGATATTACAAAGTATGTAAAACAAAAAGAGAACTTAGAGCTTTCTTCTATTGCCTTTGATAATGTTCAAGAGGGGATTTTAATTTGTGATGGAGACAAAAAAATCATTACTGTAAATAGTGCCTTTGAAAATATTACAGGTTATGATAAATCTGAGTTAATTGGAATGACTCCAACTATTTTACAATCTGGTCGTCATGATAAAGTATTCTATAGCAAAATGTGGAGTTCTATTATTGACAATGGCTATTGGAGAGGTAAAATCTACGATAGAAGAAGAGATGGAGAGATTATTCCTATTTGGTTAAATATTACAGCAATAAAAGATAAAAATGGTAAATTTAGTAGATTTATTGCAGTTCATACAAACCTAAAAGAGATTATAGAAACTCAAGAAAAAGCAGACTTCTTAGCATATCATGACCCTTTAACAAAACTTCCAAATAGAGCAAAATTAGAAGAGGATTTATCTTATTCAATTTCAGTTGCAAAAAGAAATGATTTAAATATTTTTGTACTGTTTATTGATTTAGATAGATTTAAAATTATCAACGATACTTTAGGTCATCAAACGGGAGATGAGTTATTAAAAGTATTAGCAAAAAGATTACAAAAGGTATTAAGAGGTACTGATTCTGTATCAAGAATGGGTGGTGATGAATTTATTGTTACATTAGATTCAAGTAGAACTAAAAAAGCAGCAGGCTATGTTTGTGAAAGAATTTTAGAGATAATTAAAGAACCTATAAAAGTAAAAGGTCATGTTCTAAATACAAGTGCAAGTATTGGAGTATCAATGTATCCAGATGATGGAACTGATATCTCAACTTTAATTAAAAATGCTGATACTGCAATGTATCATGCAAAAGAGAAAGGAAAGAATAATTTCCAATACTATGATAAACAATTATCAATTGATGTACATGAACAACTATCTATTGAACAAGCATTAAAAGGAGTACTTCAAAGGGAAGAACTCTATTTATGTTATCAACCTCAATATCTATTAGATACAAAAGAGATCGTTTCTTTTGAAGCTTTAGTTAGATGGGAACACCCAGAAATAGGATTTATTAGACCTGATAAATTTATAACTATTGCAGAAGATACGGGGATGATTATAGATATAGGAAAATATATTTTTAAAACTGCCTGTAAAGATTTTGTTGAGTTTAAGAAGATTAACCCAACTCTTAGATATATGGCTATAAATATTTCAAGTGTTCAGTTTAAAGATAAAAACTTTGTTGACGATGTTTTTAGAATTGTTAAAATGTTTAATCTAAAACCAAATGAAATAGAACTAGAAGTTACAGAACGATATATGATGGAGTTTACTCAAACAAATATGGATAGTATGAATAAGTTAAGAGAGTTAGGTTTTAGATTCTCAATTGATGACTTTGGAACAGGATATTCATCTATGAGTTATCTTACAAAACTTCCTATTGATGTAATTAAAGTTGATAAAGCATTTATTGATGGTACTCCAAAGGATCATGGCAATGTACAAATCTCAACAGCAATTGTTGCCCTTGCAAAAAGTTTAGGTTATAGTGTTATTGCTGAGGGAATTGAGTATGAAGAGCAAGAAGAGTATTTAAAAGGGATTGATTGTAATATGGGACAAGGTTACTTATTCTCTAAACCTTTAACATTCAATGATACTAAAACACTTCTAGAAAAGAGTGATATTTAAAAGGTAGAGACTTTATCTCTTCCTGACTCTTTGGCTTTATATAAAGCCTTATCTGCACATATATAAAACTCTTTACTTTTCATATCTTCTTCTAAAAAAGCAACTCCACAAGATACTGTTATAAATGAAGAAACTTTACTGCTATCATGTCTAATATGAAGGTTTTTAACTCTCTCTTTAAACTCTGTAGCTAGTGTTATTGCCTCTTCTTTACTCTTAGGATATAGTAAAACAGCAAACTCTTCTCCACCAAGTCTAAAGCTATAAGAATCAAAACCTTTAAAAAACTCTTTTAACGTATTTGCTACTTTATATAGTGCTTCATCACCTTGCTGATGTCCATAGGTATCATTATAGTCTTTGAAGTAATCTATATCAATCATAAATAAAGAAAATAAACTATTTTTCTCTTTTGCTATTTTTATACCATCTTCTATCTTACT
The DNA here is from genome assembly GCF_004116455.1 of Arcobacter sp. F155. Taxonomy (NCBI): domain Bacteria; kingdom Pseudomonadati; phylum Campylobacterota; class Epsilonproteobacteria; order Campylobacterales; family Arcobacteraceae; genus Arcobacter; species Arcobacter sp. F155. The sequence goes on along the minus strand of NZ_PDJU01000007.1, from coordinate 17,916 downwards.
ATTAAAATATCTTCTATTGTAAAGTTTTGTTAATTCATCTGTTATTGAATAATCTTCAATTCTTTTTTTATCTGTTATATCGTGTTTGATTGCTGTATATCCGATTTTTGTATTGTTTTCATATATTGGTTGAATAATTATGTCTACCCAATATACTTCACCGTCTTTTTTTATGTTTTTTATTTCACCTTTAAAAACATTATTCTTTTCTAACTCTTTCCAGATATTTTGATAGAAGCTGTTTTCAATATCTGGATGCCTAATTATATTATGTGATTTTCCTATTAACTCTTCTTTTGTGTATCCTGTAATATCACAAAAGGCTTGTGATACATCAGTGATTACTCCTTTTAAATCAGTAGTAGAACTAATTACATGTTCATTTAAAATCTTATTATAGTTTTCAAGTTTTTCATAATCACTATTTCTTTGTTCTAATATTTTATTTAAATTCTTAGCTAAAGTCTTAAACTCTTTATATGCTAGATTATGTACATTTATTTTTTTAAACTCTTTTGTTGCTATATCAAACTCATTAATAAAATTTTCTATATGACTATTTATTAAAGAAGATGTTTTTTGAGAGATAAAATAGATAACAAGAATGATAAAAAGAATAAATAAAAATCCTAACTCCAACTGGAAAAATACACTATTTTTTAAAAATAGTTTTTTCTGTTCTATAATCTCATCTATTTCATCAATATATGCACCTGTTCCAATTATCCAGCCCCATTTTTCAAATCTTTTTACAAAAGCAATTTTTCCATACTCTTCTTTTGAATCAAGTTTTTTAAATTTGTATTTTATAAAACCACCTTCTTTTTTTGAAGAAGCATCTAGTTGTTTTTTTAATAGTTCGTAATTTGGGTATTCAATTGCAGGTAATTGTTTTTTCCCATTAAAAATTAAAGCCTTTTTATAAATGGTATTAAGAAAAATGTATCCACTCTCTTCATATCTTATTGAAGCTATATAGTTTAGAATCTCATCTTTTGCTAATTCTTCAACATCATCTAAATATTCCCCTGTTCCAATGTGCCAATTAAAAGGCTCAAAATTTCTAATATATGAAAGTTTAGGAAACTGCTTTGAGTTTTTAATATCTGGTTTTACAAAATGGTTTTTAACAAAGCCAGAGCCTTTTTTTAATGCAATAGCACTTTGTTTTCTAATTATGTATTCACCCTTTGAGTCATACATATTCCATATATGTTTGTAAGTATTTAGATAGTCGTTTTTATTAAATAAGATAGCTCTTCCATCATTGCTATTTATAAAGTAGTAGCTTCTTTCATTTGAAAAACTATAGTTTTTTAAAACATTAACAATAAGCTCTTTTATTTCATCATCACTTTTTTTATTTTTATATTGTTTATAGATAAACATGGCCGTGTTATAAGCGTTATCAACTTTTTGTTTTAGTTCTATTTTTAACTTTTCATTTATCTCTTTTTCTTTGAATTGTATATAGTTATATACTTTTTCTACTTCTTTTTCAAGATGCTTTTTCTTTTGCTTTAAGTAGGTTTTTTTTATTTCACCACTCTCTTTTTGAAAGTTATTGTATTGAAGTAAAATAGTTACAAGAAGAACAAAGATAACAGAGATAATAGAGACTAAGAATATTGACTTTGAAATAAAATTGGAAATTTTCATAAGAAATTATATCTTACTTAAATGATAAATGCAATGTTGTTAATACTAGGTTAATAATAAATTTAGAAGTGGTTAAAAAGCTAATGTCATAATTTTACAAATAAAAAGGAGTTACTATGAAAAAAAGAGTAATTATATCAATGGCATTAGCTACAGTTTTAGCAACAGGTCTTTATGCAAAAGGTAATTGTGATAGAGGATGTGACTATAATAAATCAAGTAAGATGATGAAGAAATCTCACAAGGGTGGATTTATGTCTTTTGTTTACAACTTAGATTTAGATGATAAACAAAAAGAGCAAATTCAAACTATTAAAAAAGAGATGATGGAAAAAAGATTTGCTAAGAAAGATAGTGCATTTACAGCTACAGATTTTGATAAAGAGAAATATATTCAGTTAATGAAACAAAAAAGAGAGAATATGATAGAATCTAAAGCTGAAATGATTGATAAAATCTATAAAGTTTTAAATAAAGACCAAAAGAAACAGTTAAAAGAGATGATGGATAAAAGAAAAGAGAGATTCTCTTCTATGATGAAAAAAAGGATGAACTTTGATAAAAATTGCAATGGTAGAGGATGATTTAGAATTAGCAGATGTTCTAACTCAATATTTAAAGCAATATAACATTGAAGTTACAAACTACGAAGAGCCTTTTTTGGCTCTAAGTAGTCTGAAAATGCAAAAATATGATTTATTAATCCTAGACTTAACACTTCCAGGAATGGACGGACTTGATGTATGTAAAGAGGTTGTAAAAAACTTTGATATACCAATTATTATCTCAAGTGCAAGAAGTGATATTACAGATAAAGTTACAGCTTTACAGCTTGGAGCTGATGACTACCTTCCAAAACCTTATGACCCAAGAGAACTAGAAGTTCGAATAAAAACTATCCTAAGAAGATTTAATCACAAAATAGAAGAAGAAAAAAATGATATTAAAAGAGTTTTTGAGTTAAATTGTGATAAAAAAGAGATTACAAAAAATGGCAAGTTTATTAAGCTAACAGCCGCTGAGTATGAAGTTCTTTCTTTAATGATAAAAAGAGAAGGCTTTGTAATAAGTAGAGAAGATATTTTTGATAATTCAAACCTACTAAACTCAGATTATGAAAATTCTGGCTCATTAGCTGTTATAATAAATAGAATAAGACAAAAGATTGAAGATAATCCAAAAGAAGCAAAATATCTTCATACAATAAGAGGAATGGGGTACAAATTTACAAATGAATAGACAATCTTTATTTTTTACAGTTACCGTTACATTTATTATTTCTTTGATATTAGTTGTGGTTAGTTTCATAATTATAATGATAGGAAACCAAAAAAGGCTAGAGCATCATCTTTTTGAAAGATATCAACCTTTGACAAAAATGGTTTATAGACAACACTACAAGTTTGGAAAATTAAATGAGGACTTTAAAAAGAGTTTAGAACCTTTTAATTATGATCTGTTTTTAAAGAAAAATAGAATTGATGCTATAACTTATAATATAAATACAAAGGTACTTGTAGAAAGAAAGTTTAGAGCTACAGTTATGAGAGTACTTCAATTAAATGATAGACAGTTTTTATACTTAAATAGAAAAGGAAAAACCTTTTTAGTGGAAGATAAAAATGAGTTTACACAAAATAGTTCTATTTATATAATTTCAGTTTTTGCAATTATTTTGATTACACTTATCCTTTCATTTTTAGTAACACTTAGAAAACTAATGCCTTTAAAAATATTAAAAGATAAAGTTAGTACTTTAGGTGATGAAAACTTTGATTTTGAGTGTTGTAACACAGATAGAAAAGATGAGGTTTCATTACTTGCTTTAGAGTTTAAAAAGAGTGCTAAAAAGTTAAAAGAGCTAAAAGAAGCTAGAAATATATTTATTAGAAATATCATGCATGAACTAAAAACTCCTATTACAAAAGGAAAGTTTTTAACAGAGATTGAAAGAAACAAAGAGAATGATGAAAAGCTAAAAGAAGTATTTAATAGACTTGAACTTTTAATCAATGAGTTTGCTTCTATTGAAGAGCTAATTTCTTCAAAAAATGTAGATAAAAAAATATATTTTTTAAATGATATTTTAGACAATGCAAAAGATATTTTGATGCTTGAAGATGATGTTGTAGAAGAAAAACACGATAATCTAAAACTTGAAGTAAACTTCAAACTATTTTCAATCGCTTTAAAAAACCTACTTGATAATGCTATAAAATACTCAAATGACAAAAAAGTATTAGTAAAAACAGATAGAGAGAATATCATTTTTGAAAATAGTGGAAAAGCCTTAAAGTATGACTTAGAAAACTATTATGAACCATTTTTTGCAAATGAACAAAATAGTAGCAACTCTTTTGGATTAGGACTTTATATAGTTCATAATATTTTAAAAGCAAATGGTTATTGTTTAGAGTATAAATATGAAGATGAAAAAAATATTTTTATTTGTAAAAAGGAAGAGAAATAGAATACGATATCGTAGTAATTGGAGCTGGTGCAAGTGGTTTGATGTTTGCATCACAAGTTAAGAATAAAAAGATTGCAATAATAGAATCAAATGCAAAAATAGGGCAAAAAATCAAAATAAGTGGTGGAGCAAAGTGTAATATCACAAATGAAAATGTAAGTTTCAAAAACTATTTAGGAGATAAAGAGTTTGTAAAAAATAGTTTAGACTTTTTTTCAAATAAAGATTTATTGAACTTTTTAAATAAAAATGGTGTTTATCCTAAAGTAAACCCTAAAATAGTAAAAGGAACGTACTTTTGTAACTCTTCCCAAGATGTTATTGATATGTTTACAAAACTAACTTCTCATACAAAAAAGTTTTTAAATACAAAAGTTATAGATGTAAAGTATGATAAAGGGTTTTTAGTAAATACTTCGAAGGGCTTAATCAAAACAAAAAACTTAGTAGTTGCAAGTGGAGGTTTATCTTATGCTAGTGTTGGAGCTTCACCAATTGCTTATGAAATAGCAAAAGAGTTTGGACATGAAGTAACACCTACAAAACCAGCACTAGTTGGTTTTACTGTTCAAAAAGAGCAGTTTTGGTTTAAAAAACTTAGTGGTATTTCTTGTGAAGTTGATATAAAAGTAGATGAGAAAAAATTCAATGGAAAACTTCTTTTTGCTCATAAAGGTTGTTCTGGTCCTGCTGTTTTAAATGCTTCTTTATATTGGCAAAAAGGAAAGATTACTATTGATTTTATGCCTAAAAAGAAGTTAGAACCTTTATTAAAGGGAAATAAAAACATCTCTACAGCCTTACCTTTACCAAAAAGGTTTATGCAAGAGTTTTTAGATTCAATTGAATTAAAAGATAAGCCTGTTAGTAAACTTTCATCTGAAGAGCAAGATAAGTTAAAAACTATAAAAAACTATGAGTTTTCACCTGCTGGAACTTTTGGATATACAAAAGCAGAAGTTACAAGTGGAGGAATAGATATCTCTTCAATAGATAAAAATAGTTTTGAGAGTAAACATCAAGAAAAGTTATATTTCTTAGGTGAGTGTTTAGAACCAACGGGTGAATTAGGTGGATATAATTTCCAGCTTTACTTCTCTCAAGCTTATTTGTGTGCAAATAATTTTAAATAGTATTAAGCAATTTCTTTGATTATAAAGTGATATTGAGATATAATATTTACTTAACTTGAAAAAATATTATGAAGGCACGTAAGAGATGTTTTTTTCGAACTCAAAGAAAAATGCTCAAGAAGTAGAAAAACTTAAAAAAGAGCTAGAGCTACTAAAAGAAGAAGTAGCTTTAAAAGACAAAAAAATCCAAAACTTAGAAAATAAAATTCAACTAGTTTCAAATGATGAACAAAAGATTGAAAGTTTAGAAAAGAAAAGTGAGTTTTATAAAAGACTTGCTGAAATCTCACAAGAAGAGGGATTAGTTGCATTTAACACAAATGATGAAGTTTTATTTATAAATAGAAGAGCAAAAAATCATAACCTTGATACTCAAGCTTTATTAAAAGCAATCAAAAGTGGAAGTGATACTGTTGTTTTAAATGATTGTGAAGCTTTCATTTTATTAGAGAAGTATGATGATAAGATAATTGCTTCATTAAGACAAACCTCTGTTCATGATAATAAAGAGGGTGGTTTATTAGAAAGACATAATAAAAATATGACTAACTCTTTAACTTCAACACAAAATGCGTATTTAGACCTTTTAGATGAATTACGAAGTATGATGAAAGAGTCTAAAGAGACAGCAGATGGTTCTACAAAGGGATTAGACTTAACAAATGATATTGTAAGTGATACTGAGAACTTACATAAAGAAATAGAGATAGAACATGAAGTTGTAAACTCTTTAGTTTCTAAAAGTAAGGATATTGCTGATGTTATTAATATCATTCAAGAGATTGCATTCCAAACAAATATTTTATCACTAAACGCAGCAGTAGAAGCAGCAACAGCAGGTGAAGCAGGGAAAGGTTTTGCTGTAGTTGCACAAGAAGTAAGAAATCTAGCAAATAGGTCTGCCGAGGCAGCTTCACAAATCAAAAATGTAGTTGATTCTATCCAACAAGAAACTCATAAGATTAAAAATAGTTCAGATGTGGTTTCTCAAGTAGTTGGGGAAACAAAAAGTAGAGTAGAAATCTTAAGTGAACTAATGAATGGTTTCCAAAGAAATTCTAGTAGGTCTGTTTATGAAGTAGAGAGTGTTTCAAATAAAATCTTTATTAATCTTGCAAAATTAGACCACGTAATTTATAAAAACAATCTTTATCAATTAATCTTTGGTGCAGAGCACAACTTTAAAGCAGTTGACCACCATAACTGTAGATTAGGAAAATGGTATGACTCTGGCTTAGGTAAAGAAGAGTTTAGTTTTGTACCTTCTTATAGACACTTAGAACATTGTCATTCAATTGTTCATAAAGAAGCAAATGAGTTAGCAAGTGAGTGTTCTGGAAATGAAATCTCTTGTTCTAAACAGTTAATTGAACAAAAAATTGCTTTAGTTGAGGATGCTAGTGAAGATGTATTTATTTACTTAGACAAAATCCTAGAAGAAAAAAATACAGCTGTGATGAAAGATGCAGCTACAAAACTATTTAATTAGTAGGAAGTAAAATGGAAGAAAAAATTTATGAAATAGCAGTAGTTGATGATGAAGTGGAGATTTTACAGATAATTGATAAGTATCTAAAAAGAACAAAGAAATATAGAGTAACTACTTTTTCAAATCCTAAAATTGCCCTTGACTCTTGTATTAAAACAAAGTATGATTTAATATTATTAGATATTATGATGCCTGCAATGGATGGTTTAGAGTTTTTAGAGAAAATAAAAGCTGAGATACCAGCACAAAAGGTATGCATGATGACAGCATATTCTACTTTAGATAAAGTTTTAAAGTCTCATAAGCAAGGAGCTGAGAATTATATTATGAAGCCATTTCCTTCTTTAGAAGCTTTAAACGAAAAGATAAAAACACTTTTAGAGAAATGAGTTAAATGAAGAGCAATAGATTAGTATTTAGGTATAGTTTACTTTTTCTTTTTTTGTCAACAGTTTTAATCCTTGCTCTTTTATTTAATAAAAATGAAGAGATAGAACTTCAAAAAAATGAAGTTAAAGAGAAAAATAGTAAAGTCTTGTCTCTTTATAAAAAAGAGACTTTGGAGATATCAGAACTTTTTTTCTTTAACTATGTGCTAAAAAATGAAAAACTATTAGCTATCTTAGAAAAACCAAAGAAAGATGAGCAAAACTTTAAAGAGATAGAAAAAATCTACGAAGAGAAGTTGAGCTTCTTTAGAAAACACAACATAAAAGAGATAAACTTTTATTCAACTTCAGGAAAGCCTATTTATAAAAGCTCTTTTAACTCCTATGATGAGAGTTTAAATGAAGAACATAAAATTCTTATTACTAAAGTAGCAAAGAAGTTTAACCCTAAAGTTATCTTTGCTATAAATGACACAAGTGCTTCACTAAACTACTTAAAACCTGTTTTTAATAAAGACCTAAAAGCTGTAGCTGTATTTGAAATAGTGATGGATCTTCCAAGACTATCTCATAATAGCTTTATAGAAAAAGGTTTAAATGTTGAATTTATGATAGAGCGTTCTTCTTTAAAAAGTAATGTGAATCAAAACTATTTTAAAAATTATCTAGCCCATCATATAAATCCAAATTTTATGTATGTACAATCATTTTATAAAAATAGGTTTTTAATAAATAACTTACCCTTAGAGCTTTTATCTGAAATAAAAACTAAGATGAAAAATAAACAAAACTTTGTAGTAGATTATCGAATAAAAGAGAAGTGTTTTATTACAAGTTTTTATGAGATAAATAATTCCTCTTATATGATGTTAACAGTTGAATGTGAAGAGTATAATCAAATAGTTGAAAGATATAATATTTATACCTATGCAAGTGTTTTAATCTCTTTTATTATTGTTCTTTTACTATTTTTAATAAATCTGTATTACTATAAATACAAAATAACTAAATCTAAACTCAATAATATTAGTAAGAGTATTGATAAATATGTAATTGTTGCAGAAACAAACCTAAAGGGAAAAATCACTTATGTTTCTCAAGCCTTTTGTAATGTTAGTGGATATAAAAAGGATGAGTTAATTGGAAAACCAATAAATGTAGTAAGACATCCTGATATTTCTAAAAAGTTTTATGAAAATATGTGGGAAAAACTCTCTACAAATGAAGTTTGGGAAGGTGAGATAAAAAATATTGATAAAAATGGAAACTCTTATTGGGTTAGAGGAAATATTTTACCTATCTTTGATATCAATAATAAAAAAATAGGATATAGGTCTATTAGGGTTAATATTAGTGATGAAAAACAACTTCTAAAAGTGAACTCTTTATTAAAAAGAGACCTATTTTTAAAACTAAATGAGATAAAAACAAGAGATAAAATGAAAATTGATCAATCTAAAATTGTTCTAATGGGACAAATTTTAGATGCCTTTTCAAATGAATGGAAAAAACCAATTTCAAACCTATCTTCAAAAATACTTGCCTTTGAAAATAGTGTAAATAAAAATACTTATGATAAAAACTATTTAACAAACTTATCTAAAGAGTTAAGTATAGAGTTAAAGATTTTATCAATGCATTTAAATGAGTTTAAAACTCTTTTCTCTCAAAACTCAAATGAAGATAAATATAGTGTTTTTAATGCAATTAAAACAGCAATTGCTTCTGTTCCTCAAAAAGATATTAAAATAGAGTTATCAGGGGATGAAAACTTAGAGACTTTTGGTGTTTCATACGACTTAAGAAAAATCATCTTAGGAATAGTTTATAACTCCTTTGAAGAGTTTAGAAAGAAAAGAATTACATCAGGTAAAATAACTATTTCTGTAAATAGAACAAATGAAAATATCCTTATTAAGTGTAAAGACAATGCAGGAGGAATTCCTCAAGAGTTTATAAGTAAGATATTTGAAACAGGTTTTAGTACTAAAGAGAATCTATCTTCAAGGGGATTACCATTGCATATTGCAAAACTTATTGTAAAAAAACTTGATGGTGATATTTGGGCTAAAAATGAAGATGATGGGTGTTGTTTTTATATAAAACTAATCACAAGAGATAGAAGAGAAAGTAAGAGAGTACAGTAGTTTGAAGGTTCAATTTTCATTAAAGCTTTTTTTAGCATTTTTAGTATTTTCGTTTATATTCTTTTTATTGACTTCATTTTTAACATATAAAACTTTTCAAACAAAAGTAGAACATAAAAATATAGAAAACTTTTTAACAAAAGCAGAACTTTTTCAAGAAAGAGTTGATGATTTTATTAGAAAAAACAAAACTATTATTGAAACAATACTTGAAGATAAAGCAGTTAAGAATAGTGATATTTCAGGTATGGAACCAAAGTTAGAGGTTTTACTAAAAAGTAATAAAGATATCACTTCTTTAAAGCTTATCAAAAACAGTGGTGAAAATATCATCTCTTTATATAAAAATGAAAATAAGATAGAGAAAAAAGAGTTAGTATTAAGCTCTATTATTCATTATTATCTAAGTAGTGAAGAGATTGTAAAGAATAGACTTTTTATAACTGAACCATATCTTTTAGAAAAAAAAGGTGAGATAACACTACCTTTGAAGCCTTTAATTGAACTTGTATATAAAACAGAAGATAAAACAGTTTTCATCTCTTATGATATAAGTAGGCTTTTTAAATCTTTACAATTAAAAGATGTAAAATATTTAGTAGATAAAGATTTAAATATTATCTATGATAGTACAGGTTTAAACTCTTGGTCAAAGTACTATAATCCTTCATTAGATATAAAAAGTATTATAAAAGGCTTTAGCAATAGGGTCTTTAGTGATAGTTTTATCGTTACAAATACAAACTATTTAAAACAGATATTTTTCAATAATGAACACTATTTTACCTTAGTTGACAATAATAAAAGAATTACCTATAAAGAGTTTTTTAATAGATATGAAAACTCTTTTTATAATATTGCTTTTTTAATGTTTGTTATTTCATTTATAATTTCAATGCTTTTTACAACACCTTTATCAAATATAAATAAAAAACTAGAGAGTGAAAAAAATGTTCTAAGTGACTCTATTAGAAAAAATAGTTTGATGTTAAATGATAGTTTAGCTCTTTTAGATAAACATGTTATGTATGTAAAACTTGATACTGAGTTTAAAGTTTTAAATATAAGTTCTTATCTTTCAAGGGTAACAGGTTTTGAAAAAGAAGAACTTCTTGGTCAAGACTATACTTTCTTATTAAATAAAAATAGTACAAAAACTTTCAATGAGAAGGTAAAAATAGTTTTAGAAAATGCAGTTTCTTGGAATGGAGAACTTCAGAGTATTAAAAAGATTGCTGGTGATTATTGGGTTAAATCAAATATTGAACCAGACTATAATGAATATGGCGAATTAATTGGATATACAGATATTAGAACAGATATTAGTGATAACAAAAGAATTGAAAAGCTGTACAACGAGTTAAACTATCAGATTGAACAATTAAATACAATCTTCCAAAATGCAAATAGTGGAATAGCCTTAGTAGACTTTGATGGAAACTTCAAACGATTTAATGGAAAGTTCTTTAATCTTTTTAACTATACAGAAAATGAGATAATAGAGAAAAAAATATTTGATTTAGTAGATGCAGGAAGTATTGATTTATTAAGAAAAGTTGTTAATGAAGTAAAAGAACATGGCTCTATTTTAAATATAGAGTTAGTTTTTATATCAAAAAATCAAGAAGAGATATATTTAGATGTATCTTTAAATCTTCTTCCAGATAGAAAAAACATGGTTATGGTTGCAAACTCTTTAGAAGATAAACGAAAACTTCAAGAGCTAAACCATAACTTAGAGTTTAGAGTTGCACAAGAAGTTAAAAAGAATATTGAAAAAGATAAAATTCATCAAGAAGAGCAAATTAAAAATGCAAAACTTACTTCTATTGGTACTTTAGCTGCTGGAATTACCCATGAGATTAATACTCCCTTGACATACTTAAAGGGTAACTTTGAGATGTTAACAATGGATATTGAAGATTTAGAAGATGAAGATACTAAAAACAATATGCTGTTTTCTTGTGAAAAGATGGAAGATGCGATAAATCGTATTGCTGTTATTGTTGAATCAATGAGAGAGATGTCTCAAACATCAATAGAAGCTAAAGAGAAAACAAATATTTATGCTACTTTATTTACTTCTTTAACGATGGCATATAATGTTTCAAAACAAATAAGTAAGATATATCTAAATAATAAAGAGTTTACTCCAACAAATATTGATAAAAATGATTTTGAAGTTTTTGCTAAAGTTCAAAAGCAAAGGTTAGAGCAAGTTTGGATTATCATCATAAATAATGCCTTAGATGCTTTAAAAACTTTAAAAGACTATGAACAAAGAGAACTTAGAATTGATGTCTTCTCTGAAGCTGATGAGGTAATTGTACGATTCTCTGATAATGCAGGTGGAGTAGATGAAAAGATTATTGATAAAATCTTTGACCCATTTGTAAGTTCTAAAACTCATAGTGGAATGGGTGTTGGACTAAATATTGCTAAAAAGATTATCGATGACCATAAGGGTGAAATTCTAGTATATAACAATGAAGTTGGTGCAGTATTTGATGTAAAGTTGAAATTACAAGAATAAGTAGCTACAATTTCAACTATTTTAATTAAAGGACTATTTTGAGAATAGCATTTATAGGAGATATTGTAGGACGACCTGGTCGAAAGATTATTAAACAACATTTGCAAAATATAAGAGAAAAATATAAATTTGATATGGTAATTGCAAATGCAGAAAATGCTAGTCATGGTTTTGGATTAACAGTAAAAAACTGTCAAGAACTTTTAAACTCAGGAATTGATGTTATAACTGGCGGAAATCACTCTTTTGATAAGAAAAGTGAAATGTTTACTCTTCTTGAAACAAAACCAGTTTTAAGACCTGACAATTACCCTAAAGGTATTCCAGGAACTGGTATAAAAGTTTTTGATGTAAATAATGAAAAATTAGCAGTAATAAACTTAATGGGACAGTTCTCAATGCCAACAGTTGAAAATCCATTTAACTGGGCAGTTAAACTTGTAGATGAGTTACATGAAAAAGGTATAAGAAATATTTTTATTGATTTTCATGGGGAAGCAACAAGTGAAAAAAGAGTTATCTTTATGATGTTAAAAGGATTAGTAAGTGGAGTTTGTGGAACACATACTCACATTGGAACTGATGATTTACAAGTTATCAATGGAACAGCATACTTAACAGATATTGGACTTACAGGTTGTAGAGACAATGTAATTGGAATGGATAGTAAAATACCAATTGAAAAGGCAACTACAGGTTTAGGTGGACACTTTACTATTCCTAATGCTTGTAAATCAATACTTCAAATGATGGTTATAGATATTGAAGATGGAAAAGCAGTTGATTGTTTTAAACTAAAAAAATATTGTGATAAACCTGATATTATAAAAACTGAGGCTATTTTTGACTAAAGAAAAAGTAGATATAAGTGATAGCTTTGATTTATTAAAGTACTTAAAAGAACAAAACTTACTTGAAGCTCACCCCGAATTTTGGTGGCCAAACTCAAACTCTTTTGAAATATTTCTAGGTGCAATTCTAACTCAAAATACAAAATGGGAAAATGTTGAAAAGTCATTATCTAACTTAAGAGAAAAAAAACTTTTATCTTTAGAAGCTATAAAAGAAGTAGACTTAGAAAGTTTTATTTTAGCAATTACTCCAAGTGGTTTTAAAAATCAAAAATCAATAAGAATTAAAAAAATAGTTTCAAATATTTTAGAAGAGTTTGGCTCTTTTGAATCTTTTTGTGAAAAAGTTAGTAAAGAGTGGCTTTTAGAACAAAAAGGTATTGGTCTAGAAACAGCAGATGCAATACTTTGTTATGCTTGTAAACAAGAGTTTATGGTAGTAGATAAATATACACAAAAGTTAGTTGCTTCTTTTGGTTATGAGTTTGAAAGCTATGAGGATTTACAAGCTTGGTGTGAATATGGAATTAATGATAATTTAGATAAAATATTTGAACTTTACGGATATGAAATATCACTTAATAAATTATACTGTCGATTTCACGGTAAGATTATTGAGTATATGAAAATAAGAAATAAACAGTCTAATAAGGGAAAAAAATGATAATAATTCCACAAACTAAAGGTGGTGTTGGTAAATCTACTGTAGCAATGCAAGTAATTGCTCCTTATTTATTCAAAAAGCATGGTAAAAAAATCACTTATATTGAAATTGATGATGAAAACAATGACAGTAAGTCTTTTACAAGAACTGAAATTGTTGAAAAAAGAATGCTTGGAACAAACAAATTAACAGAGCTTGATGAGCTTATCTTAATGGATGATAAGCATGAAATTATTGTTGATGTTGGTGGAAATAAAACCTCTTCATTGGTTTTAGAAGAGATTAAAAAAGTAGGTTCTTTTGGTAATATCAAATGGATTATTCCATTAGGTGATGGTGAACTTGATGGTAAAAATGCCATTGCAACTATGAAAAAAATCAAAAAGATTGAAGATAATCTTGAAGAAAATGTTCTATTTGCTTTAAATAGAGCTATCTCTATGGACCAAGAGTATATTGAAGAGCAGTTTATTAACTTCTTTGGTCATAAATATTTAGATAGTAATTCGGTGCTTTGTGACTTTTTAAAAGACCCAAAATATTTTGCAGTAAAAAATGACAAAGTAATTACTATGAGTAGGTACTTAGGAAGTACTGTTTGGGAAATGGCTTACAACAATACTGATTTTGCTAAGAAAGCTATTCAAGCAAAAGAGTTAGGTGATTTAGAGAGTGCTAGAAAGTTTTTATTCTTTAGAAGAATTCAAACAGAAGCAAAAGATTATGTTTTAGGAACTTTAAATAAAATCTTCTTTGATTTAGATAAGTGGCTTGAGATTAAGAAGTAAAGTGTTGAAATATGAGTGATATGACTTTTAAACAAGCCAAAGAGATAGTTGAAAGGCTTGAATTATCAGAACTTAGTTTAAGGAACTCATTTGATAGCATGGACCATGCAAGAAGATCGTTAGATGATTCTGTAATGGAACAAAAAAAAGTTTTAAAACAGCTACCAGAAAAAGATAAAAAAATATCAATTTTATATTTAATTATTATGCTTAATATTGGTTTTATTGGTGGCTTATTTGTTGGAAAATATTTATTATAATTTAGGATAATTGATGGATAAACAAGAAAAAATTGTATCAATGTTTAATGATATTGCTGGAAGATATGATATAGCAAATAGAATTTTAAGTATGGGAATTGATAAGTCTTGGAGAAACAAGGCTTGTAACAAAGCATTAAGTTTATATAACAAAGATAGTTTAGAAAAAGTTGTTGATGTTGCTTGTGGTACAGGTGATATGATTGACTTTTGGAAAACAATTGCAAATAAAAATGGTATTGAATTAAAAAATATTGTTGGAGTAGACCCAAGTGTTGGAATGATGGATGTTGCAAAACAGAAGTTTCCAGAAGTTGAGTTTATTGAAGCAGGTGCTGCTCAAATGCCACTAGATAGTGATTGTGCAGATATTATCTCTATTTCTTATGGAATTAGAAATGTAGTTCAAAGACAAGAAGCCTTTGATGAGTTTGCAAGAGTACTTAAAAAAGATGGGTTAGTAGTTATTTCTGAGTTTACAAAACAAGAAAAAACAAATATCTTAGATCACTTAACAGACTTTTATATGAATAAAGTTTTACCAACTATTGGTGGAATCATTTCAAAAAATAAAGAAGCATATAGATATTTACCAGACTCAATTGATGAGTTTTTAACAACTGATAATTTATGCAAAGAGCTAAGACAAGCAGGACTTGAACCAATTCATGTTAAATCTTTCTCTATGAAAATATCTACACTTATAATTGCAAGAAAAATATAATTTCTTGCAATAGTATTGCAAAGGAAACAATTGAACTCTCCCATTTCTGTATCTACTTTAAATACTCAAATTAAATCCTTACTGGAAACTACTTTTATAAATGTTAGTGTTGAAGGTGAAATCTCAAATCTAACTTACCACAACTCAGGACATATCTATTTTTCAATAAAAGATGAAAAATCAACAATCTCTTGTGTAATGTTTAAAGGTAATGCAAAATATTTAAAGTTTAGACTTGAAGTAGGGCAGAAGATTATTGTTTCTGGAACTATAACTGTTTATACACCAAGGGGAAGTTATCAGCTTATGTGTTCTAAGATTGAACCTTCAGGACAAGGAGCGCTAGCTTTAGCTTATGAGCAGTTAAAAGCAAAACTTCAAGCAAAGGGATATTTTGACCAAGAAAGAAAAAAGAGACTTCCTCTTTTCCCTAAAAAAATAGCACTTGTAACATCTCCTACAGGAGCTGCAATTGAAGATATGAAAAAAGTAGCTACAAATAGATGGCCACTTATTGAGTTAGTACTTATTCCAACTTTAGTTCAAGGGGAGAGTTCAAAATTTGATATAGTAGATTCAATAAGATATGCAAACTCTTTAGATGTAGATTTGATAGTTGTTGGACGAGGTGGAGGAAGTATTGAAGACCTTTGGGCTTTCAATGAAGAAATAGTTGCAGATGCTATTTTCTCTTGTTCAAAACCAGTTATTTCAGCAGTTGGACATGAAACAGACTTTTTAATTTCAGATTTTGTTGCAGATGTAAGAGCTGCAACACCTTCAAATGCAATGGAAATCTCACTCCCTGATATAAATGAAAATAGAATTTATCTTGATAATATTACAATGGATTTTGATAATAGATTAAAAAACATAATTGCTAGAAAAGAAGTTGAATTAAAAAATATGTATTCTCTTTTTGAACAAAACTCTTTAGATGCAAAATTTAACTTTATAAGTGAACAAATCAAGGTTTTAAAGGAGAGGTTTACAAATCTTTTAAGACAAAATATACAAAACAAACAAAGCAGAATTGAGCTATTAAAAGAGCAACTACTTCTTAGTAATCCTGATAGAAAATATAAAACTGGATATGCTCAATTATCAATAAATAATAAAATAGTTAATCTTGAAGAACTTGACTTAAATGATAAGGTTACTCTACAGACACCGAAAACAATTGCTTTATGTACGATTGAAGAGATAAAAAAACAATAATAAATTAAGTTTACAGTAGATAAAATATAGCAACATTCTTAAGGAGTTTGTATGAAGGAGAGTTCTATTGCAAATAAGATCCTACTTAGGATTTTAATTGTTGCTGCAATTGTTATTGTTATAGCTGCTGGTGTCTCGTACTATTTAGTGATGGGAATGAAGAAAGATATTGAGCTTCAAACACAAGAACACTTTGAAATTTTAATAAAAGAAAGAATCAAAGCAAAGCTTGATATTGGTATTTCAAATGCTGTTACAATTTCAAAAAATGCAGATGTAATAGAAGCTTTAGAAACAAACAATAGAGATTTAGCAATAGCTGCTTTAAGTTCTATCTCTAATGCCATGAAAAATGGAACTTCATTTAAAAATGTAAAAGTTCATATTCATGACAAAAATGTAAACTCTTTTTTAAGAAACTGGAAAACAGAAAAATACGGTGATGATTTAAGTTCTTTTAGAAAAACAATTCTAGAAGTTAAAAATACACAAAAACCTTTAGCTGCAATTGAAGTTGGTAGAGCAGGATTAGTTCTAAGAGGACTTGCTCCTGTATTTAACGATGCAGGTGAATATATTGGTTCTTTAGAGTTTATTCAAGGTTTTAACTCTGTAGTAAAAGATTTTAAAGCAGATGATGAATTCCTTTTAGTTTTAATGGATGAAAAATTAAAAAGAGGAAATGCTTTAACATCTCAGGATAAAATTGGAAACTACTATATCTCACAAAAAGTTATTGATGAAAGTTTTAAAAATAGTGTAAAATCTTTAGACTTTACAAAGTTAATAAATAAGGGATATTTAACTGATAGTTCTTATTTTTATACTCAATTTCCTATAAAAGACTTCCAAGGAAATACAATTGGGGCATATTTAGTTGGTGACCATATCAAACATGTAGATACAAGTTTTAATGAATCTGCAAACTTAGTTTATTTTATGCTTGTGATGATGGTTATTTTAACTTTAGTTCTTGTCTTTGTAATTTACTATTTATTTAAGAAAATTATTACTGGTGGATTAAACAAGTTTAAACGTTCTTTTGCCGAGTTTTTAGATTTTATCTCATTTAAGACAAATACTTTTACTAAACCTGCTGTTTATACAAATGATGAAGTTGGTCAAATGTTAGTGATGTTAAATGAGACAGCTGATATTTTTGATAAAAAACTAAAAGAAGATATGAGAGTTATCGGTGAAATTGTTCTTACAAGTGATAAAGTTGAACAAGGTATTTATAAATGTAGAATCCATGCAACTTCAGAAAACCCAATGATCGTTACTTTAAAAAATACAATCAATAAAATGCTTGATGAAAATGAAAGAAATATGACTGAGGTTGTTAGAACTGTATCTCATTTTGCAAGTGATGATTATAGAGATAAAGTTAATATTAATCCTAAACTAAAAGATAAAATGCTTGAAGTAATGCAAAGTATCAACAAACTAGGAGAGGCCTTAGGGAATAACGCAAAAGCGAACCTAAATAATGGACAAACACTAGAACATAACTCAGCAACAATGACAGCATCAATGAATAACCTAGCAGCAAAAGCAAATGAACAAGCAGCTTCATTAGAAGAAACAGCAG